>DATLYJ010000050.1 GCA_035574915.1 Dehalococcoidia bacterium
GGCCCAGAGGTTCACGTACGGGGAGGTCACCCACTGGCTGAGGCCAGACGGAGCGGGAGACATCTCCTGGCGCGGGGAAGTCCGGCGCTTCTATCTGGAGTGGGACCGGGGGACGGTGAAACTGCCGGACCTGATGGAGAAGTGCCGGCTGTACGCCGCCTACTAAGCATCCCTCGCGCGACGTCAAGTTGACGACAGGTCTTTGCCGTATGTGCTGACCGTCACCACTTCGCCGCTGCGAGAGAACATCCTCTGGAGGGCGGCGGAGGCAGCGTTCGACGAGGTCAAGGCGTCCCCTCGCCACTTCTTCACCACGACAGACACCATTGTCGGACGTGCAGGGCCTCTCGGCACTGCGTGGCGAACGCCGGAATCCCACGGACGGGTCACCTGGTACGATTCCGGAGGGCGAAGTGCATGAACCGTTTGGTGGCGGCGATACGACCGCAACACGTGAACCCACGAGAATAGAGCATGGCAGACGAGGTCCTCCTGACCGTACGTGAGGCGGCTCGACGGCTGGGGATTGGTCGAAGCCTGCTCTATCGCCTTATGGTGGAGCGTCAACTTCTATCGGTGAAGATCGGGCGGTCACGCCGCATCCGTGTCTGGGCGCTGGAGGAGTTTGCGAAGGCGAAGGTGGCTGAAGCGGAGGCGGCGGATTTGCCTCTCGAGGCCCTTCCACTGGAGAGATGAAACCGGAGCGGAAGCCCACAGGAGGCCAGACATGAACGAGAGGCCGGCGACTCCTATCCGCAAGCGGCGAGGCCATAACGAGGGCAGCATCTACAGGCGAAAGGACGGCCGCTGGACAGCCGTCCTGACCATAGAAGGCGGAAAGCGAAAGTACTACTATGGGCGAACCCGTGCGGAAGTCCAAGCCAAGCTTGCTTCCGCGGCCGCAGGCCTCAACACCGGCCTCACTCCGCCAGCCAGCGAGCGTTTGACACTCGGCCAGTTCTTGAATGGCTGGCTGTCAGACACGGTCAAGCCCAGCGTCAGGCCATCCACCTTCAGAGGTTACGAAAGTAAGGTTCGAATCCACATCCTGCCCAGCCTGGGCAAGCAGCCTCTGGCGAAGCTGACACCCCAGAAGCTAGAGGCGTTTTTCAACCAGAAACGGATGGCAGGCCTCGCGCCGCAAACGGTGCAGCATCTGAGGGCGATCGTGCGCGCGGCGCTAAACGATGCGGTGAAGTGGGGCCTGGTAGGGCGAAACGTCGCGATCCTGGTCGATGGCCCGCGCGTGCCGCATCGCGATATTCAACCCTTGAGCCCCGACGAAGCCCGTCAGCTGCTCGAAGCCGTGGCGACTCATCGGCTCGGAGCGCTGTTCTCGGTGGCCCAGGCGGTGGGTTTACGCCAGGGAGAAGCGCTGGGGCTCCGCTGGGACGACATCGACTTGGATGCGGGTACCCTGACGGTGAGGAAAGCGCTACAAAGGATAGACGGGGAGTCCCAGCTCGTCGAGCCCAAGACGGCTCGCAGCCGGCGCACGATCGCGTACGTGCCCTGAAGGGGCTGGCCGGTCGCCGTCGTGAAGACCAGGCCCCAGTCGTTCCCCCAAGTCGAACCGGCCATCAATCGCTCTTCCATCTGACGCGCCCGGTGTCTTCGCAGGGCCTCGATGGCGGCTGACGGCAACGAGAAAGGGGTGGACGGCTGCTGGTGTTCCATCCACAGTCTTGTTTTGCCCGAACCCCACGGGCCGAAAACCGCAATGCTGGGTCCTTGGGGAGGCCTCATTGACTGGATGCTGTCCGCCAGGCGGCGCGCACAGGGCGCATGCCCCAGGTGGTCGTCCGCGCGATTGGTCAACGGTTCGTCCGCGGAAAGCTTCTCCGTGACCTCGTCTGTATCCGGCATATAGCCACCCACCCGCTGGGGGGAACCACGCACGGGCCCATCGGGGCTGAGTCTGCGGCGGGCCAACGGTCGAAACGTTTTGCTGTCAGTTTTGCTGTCAACGGCTCCAAAATCTCACAAAAAGCGGCCCGATCGGGCCGCTTTTGAATCTGAAAATCTGGAGGCGACGGCCGGATTCGAACCGGCGATCGGGGTTTTGCAGACCCCTGCCTTGCCACTTGGCCACGTCGCCTCTATATGACGCAGGGAGGCGGGCAGGGCCCATCCTCCAGCCTCATCTTACCAGCGGGCGGCGACGCTGCAAAGCAGCCGCTGCGCGGGCCTCCTCTTGCGCGCACGCAGCCTAGGTCTCCACCTCACCGTCGGCGCAGGGAGGGCGATCGAGGTCGATCTGCGGGCCGGGCATGCTCGACGGCCACGCAGTCATCCCCGGGGGGAGGCGGCGCGCCAGCGGCTCGACGCCGATCTCGCGCGCGTCGGCCGTTACGCACCGCGCGACCGCGCGCGCCAGATGCGACCAGACGGCGCCGGGGTGCCGCGTCTCCACAGCGTCGGCGAAGGCGTCCGTCCATGTGCCGAGGCGTTCGCGCAGGAATCGCGCGCGGGCCGAGGCGCAGATGTCGGCGCGATCGTCGCCGCGGGAGCGCGCGTGGGCTTCCTTGGCGAGCAGGAGGGCGACGAACTCGAGCTCCGCCACCAGATGGTCGGGCTTGTCGCCGGCCAGCGTCACCCCGAACGCGCGGTAGAAGCCCGCGATGTCCGCCAGGTCCGCGGCGCCGCCCCCGGCGTGGCTCGTCTCGTAGGGCGGCGGGACCGACTGGTAGAAGATCTGCGAGTGCTGCAGCCGCACGTCCGGTTCGTCTCGCTTCGTCAGCGCGGCTCTGGCCGCTTCAGCAGCGTTGGCCCACCCCAGACGATCGAGCGCGGCCCCAAGCTCCTCGAGCGTGAGCCCGTCTGCGGGGCGCGCGTCCGGCGTCGCGAAGTGCCGGGCGAGGGCGAGGTACACCAGCGCCTTCGCTTCGAGGCGTTCGACGGGGGTGAATGTCGCGGCGGCTCGCGCGCTCATCTGGCCTCGACGATCAGCTTGCCCAGTCCGCTGGGCGATTTCCGGGAGCCGCGGTCGCCGGCGGACCCGGACCATACCGTGAAGACGACGGAGTACTCCTTTCCCGCTTCGATGGCCGTCTCGCCCGGATTGCTGGCGGCGAACGGTCGCGCCAGGACCACCTTCCACCGGCCGTCGCGCCAGATCCCCTTCCCCGTCGCGTCCTGGTTCTCCAGATGGGTGAGGGTGCCCGGACCGTGCCCGACAAGCTTCTCGACGGGCGACGGTTTGACCGGTGTCGAAAGCGGGTTGCCCGCGGTCCAGCCGATGATCCAGGCGCGGCCCTCGGCGGGGTAGGCGTCGTCGATCTTCAGCGGCCGCGGCGCCTTGGGCAGGGGCGGGTAGTAGTCGAAGGCGACGTTGGGGAAGGCGACTTCGAGGTCCTGGTATCCCTCGTCGATGTCCTTCTGCCAGTCTGCGCGCCAGCACATGATGCTGGCGGGCACGTCGGCGGTACCCATCATGTAGAACGCCGCCGGCGCGTCCGCAGGGCCCAGCAGGACGCCGCACGCGTCACGGAACTGGTCGGTCTTGATGGTCAGGTAGTCGGCGTCAGGGTCCTCCCACGTGAGCAGGAACGCGATCTTCGAGCCGTCGTGCACCGAGCGGACGGTGATGGAGGGGAAGGCCGGCTCCTTGCGGAAGGGCAGCGCCGACATCTGCGGGGTGAGGGGCACCAGCACTGGCCGCGCCTTCTCCCACAGCCGGGAGTCGGGGTCGTGTTCCGGCACGGGTTCGCGAATGAACACCGAGGTGAGCTGGCCCTTCCAGTCGACGCCGCGCTCTTCGGCGCGCTCGCAACCGACCAGCGCGGCGGCGCCGGCCGCCGTCGCGGCGCCCGCGGCGCCGATGAGGAACTTGCGCCGGTCGATGCGCACGGGTGACTGTCGAACGGTCATGGCCTCCACCCCCTATGTGACGTTGTACCGGTACACCGAGAGGCTCGGGTCGAACGCCGGCCGCACGATCGTCGGTTCCTTGAGCGGGACGCGGACGAGCTCTTCCCCCTGGTCGTCGTACCCATAGGCGAGGCCATCGGCGACGCGGAACCGGTGGATGATGCGGTCGGTCGAGACGTTGAGCACGAGCACGCCGAGAAGTTCGGGGTCGTTGCCCTCCATGGCGTTCCTGTACGTCTGAATGGCGCGCTCCACCCCGGGACCGAACACCATCGTGAGGAATGCCATGCTGCTGACATGGATCGGCGGGATGTAGTAGATGTTCGGCTCGGTGCCGAACTGCGGGAAGAGCGGCAGCGCGACCTTCCGTACGTGGACCAGAAAATCGACCGGGTTGTCCTCGCGCGCCTTATCGGGCGGGCTCACGAAGCCGAAGGTGCGGATCTTGCCGATGCACGTCCGCATGCAGCGGGTGAGGAAGCCCCGCTCGACGGCGGGATAGCAGAGCACGCACTTCTCGGAGATGCGTGTGACGTGGTTGTAGTAGACCTTTTTGTACGGACAGGCCTTGAGGCACTCCCGGTACCCGCGGCATCGCACCTGGTCGATGAGCACGATTCCGTCCTCGGGACGCTTGTAGATGGCCGTGCGGGGACATGCCTGGAGACAGGCCGGATACGTGCAGTGGTTGCAGATGCGCGGCAGGTAGAAGAACCAGGCGTCGTGCGGGAAGCGCAGATAGTACTTGTCCTCGGTGAGGATGGTGTTGATCTCGTCCTCGCCGCGGTTGGGGCCTGCGTAGTCGATGTCCTCGGGCAGGTACCCGATGTGGTACTCGCCCTGTTCCGCGGCCTCGAAGATGGTCTTGCCGGCGTAGACATCGCCGTCCCACGACTGCGGGCCGAGGAGGTCGAGGACCTGGGCGTCCCAGGCGACCGGATAGGACCCCCAGGGCTTCGTCTCGACGTTGTTCCAGAACATGTACTCCTGGCCCTTTCCTGAGGTCCAGGTGGTCTTACAGGCCATCGTGCACGTCTGGCAGGCGATGCACTTATTGGTGTCGAAGACGGCCCCGGCCTGGCGCTGCGGGCGCGCCTCTTCGAACCGGTAGGTCATCTCGCGGCCGAGTTGCCAGTTGTACACGTTGGGCATAGGTCATCCCGCCTTCCCGATGAATTCGCCGGCGAGGTACTTCCGCATGGCCTCGTTCTCGTAGCCGGGCCGGAAGCCCTTGGCCGCA
>DATLYJ010000051.1 GCA_035574915.1 Dehalococcoidia bacterium
AAGGCCCCGGCGACGCCACCCGCGGGCCCGGAGAGCAGCAGGGCAGCGGGCAGGGCCGCGGCCTGCGCGGCCGTGGCCGCGCCGCCGCTGGACTGCAGGACGCGGAGCAGGGGCGCCCCAGTGCGCGCGAGCCCGCCCTCCAGGAGCTTCAGGTAACCGCGCACGGCGGGAGCGACGTAGGCGTTCAGGGTGGTAGTGCTGGCGCGCTCGTATTCCCGGAACTCAGGGAGCACCTCGTGGGAGGCGGACACGTCGAGACCCCGGGCGCGCAGAGCTTCTGTCAGCGCGGCCTCGTGCTGGGGTGCGAGGAAGGAGAAGAGCAGGCAAACGGCGGCCGCCTCCGCTCCGGCGGCGGCGACGGAATCCGCTATGCGCCGGGCTTCGTCCGGGGCAAGCGGGCGCAGGACGGCGCCGTCATGCGCCACGCGTTCGTCGACCTCGAAACAGAGGTCGCGGGGCACGAGCGGCCGCGGGCGGGACGGCTCGAGGTCGTAGAGCTTCGGGCGCGCCTGGCGGCCGATGGCGAGGAGGTCCTTGAAGCCGCGGGTGGCGACGAAGGCGGTGCGGGGGCCGCGCCTTTCGAGCACGGTGTTGGTGGCAACGGTCGAGCCGTGTACGACCTCGGAGGGGCGCCAGCCGTTCTCGCTGATGCCGGCAAGGACGGCGTCGGCGGGGCTGGAGGGCGTCGAGGGGCGCTTGTGGACCTGGATGCGGCCGCCGTCCAGGAAGTAGAAGTCGGTGAAGGTGCCGCCGACATCCACGCCGAGAAGCGCCATCGCCCGCCGAGTATATCAGCGGGGTCCGGCGCTTCCCCGGTGAGGTCAGGCGCCTCGGCTGGCGCTCAGGCGCTGCGGGCCGGCGGCTTTGTGTCGTCGAGCCAGATGTGCAGATTCCCTTCGGTGGTGGCGACGCCGCCGGTCCAGTTGCGGTAAACGGCGACGTTCTGGAGGATCGGCCAGTTTAGCCCGAAGCCCAAGGTGGCGTTGTCCGGGATGTTGTAGACCTTGGGCGCCATGAAGCGCTGGAAGTCGTGCACCAGGTCTTGCTGCTTCTTGAGGTCGAATTCCTGGCGGATGCGCTCGATCATCCTGTTGACCTCGGGGTCGCCGAGGTGAGCGTTGCGCCCGTCCGGAGTGAGGCCGTGGAAGCGGAGGCCGTCCTTGTGCATGTTCGCGAAGATGGCGCTCGCCACGGTGGGGTACACGGTGCCTGGCACATGCCCGATGCCGTTGAAGCCGGGCGGCGCCTTGCCGGGGTTCGCGGCCTGCGAGTAGGCGTAGTAATAGTTGGGCAGCCAGTCGTTCTGGTACTCCTTGGGCCCTAGCTTCGCGCGGACGCCACCGTCGCTGAACATTCCGGCGAGCACTTCGGCGATCTTGTGGTAGGTGGTGCCGTAATTGGTGGCGCCGTTGTAGATGAGCTCGGTGTCGAGGCCGTTGGCGAATCCGGCGGCCGAGAGGAGCTTCTTCGCTTCCGCGGGGTCCGACTTGAAGTATTTCGCCCCGTCGCCGAATTTCTTCTCGTCCTGGGGGTCCAGCCAGAAGCCCTCCCACCCGCCGGCTACGACGGTGTTGTAGCGGGCGGGCACCTCCAGCCCATCGGTCCGGAAGCGCTCGCGGTTGCCGACCACGTCGATGAGGGTCTCCCGGTCGTAGAGGAGGGCGACGGCCTGGCGGACGCGTACGTCCTTGAAGGGGGAGTTGCCCTCGTAGCCAAACCAGAGGAAGCCCATCGCCGTGGTGAAATTGGTGCCCTGCCGCATCTCCAATGCGGGCACATCGCGCTTGGTCTGGACCACGTCCTCCTGGCGCGTGACGCCGGGGTAGATATTCCCGGCCTTGAATTGCGCCAGCTGCGTCGCGTACTCGGGGACGATGGGCTGCTCGATGCGGTCGTAGAAAGGGCGCCCCCGGACGTAGTAGTCGGGGTTCTTGCTCCAGGTGAAGCTGGCGGAGGGCTTGTGGTCGGCGAGGAGCCAGGGCCCGTAGCCCCTTACCTCGCCCTTGGGGTCGAAGCCGCCGTCGGACTCGCGCGGCATCACCCAGAAGCCTCGCTGGTAGGCGAAGAGCGGCAGCGTGGAAGCGTCCGGAGCCTTCAGCTTGAAGATGACAGTGCGCGGGTCTGGCGAGGAGATGGACTCGACGGGAGCGTTTGGGTTGGTGTCGGCCTTGTACACGAGCTCGGTGGCGAAGGGGCTGATGCGGGCGAACTTGTTCCAGCTGAAGACGACGTCGTCCGCGTCCAGCAGGCGGCCGTTGGTTGGGGTGCGGCTGTCCCACTTCATGCCCTGGCGGACTCTCATCGTGAGCTGCAGCTTGTCGCCGCTCATCTCGAAGGACTCGGCGGCGTCACCCTCGAGCTCGCCGGTTGGGCTATCCGGGTGTTTGGCGTAAGCGAACTTCAGCAGTCGCGGATAGGTGCCAAAGGCGACATACGCCTGGGTGAAGACGGAGTTCGATGACAGCGGGTCCATGGAGGGGACGTCGCTGGGTAAGTAGCCCTTGTAGGTGCCGCCTGGCCTCGCCTTCGCCGTCGTATCGACGGGGAAGGAAAGCAGGCCGCTGGCGTCCCTGGGCGCTGACGGCGAGCCATCGCCCCCGCCGCAGGCCGCGAGCACGGCCGCGGCGCTCGCCAATGTGGCGCCGCTGACTAGGACCTTCCGCCTACCGACCCTCGTGTCTTGGAACCGTTTCCAGTAGCTCGCGCGCGACATCGTTTGGCCTCTGCTCCCGGACGCTGTGGTGAAAGTGGCGCAAGGTTAGAGGGAGAGACCACTCCTGTCAATTGCAATTCCTATTCAATGTCGCGATTGATGCGGCGCATCGAAGGGTGGGCCATTCGGACCATTTCCGGACCGTTTGTGACTCTTTTTACAGACGCTTCTGAAGCGCATAACTCCTGCCGGCCCGCGCGGGAGGATGCTGATCGTGGAGACGGCGAGACCGCCGTCCGAACCCACCGCAGTAGGAGGTAGTGGTTGATGAAGTGGATCAAGTGGGGCTTGGGCGCCGCTGGCGCCTTAATCGCCGGAGGAGCGCTCACTTTCGCCGTGCTGGCCGCGGGCGGGACGGCTTCGGCCCAGGAAGGCCCGGCGGGCGCTGCATCCCGGTTCGCCGAACTGCTGGCGCAGCGCCTGGGCATCAGCCCGGAGCAGCTGAAGACGGCCGTCACGGACGCGCGGAACCAGCTTATCGACGAGATGCTGGCGTCCGGCCAGATAACTCAGGCGCAAGCCGAGCGCATGAGGAGCGCGCCCATCGGTGAAGGTCTGGGCTTCCCCGGGCGGGCGATCGGCGCCAAGGCCGTCCGCCTGGCGGTCGACGTGGTTCAGATTACGGCGCGGGTGAGCAACATCTCGGTCGAGACGGTGAGGGCGGAGCTGCAGCAGGGCAAGAGCCTGGCGCAGATCGCGGCCGAGCGCGGCGTCTCGCGCGAGGCGCTGAAGAACGCGATTACTGCCGAACACCGCGCGCAGCTGCAGAGCAAGGTAGCGGCGGGCGAGATCACCCAGGCGCAGGCTAACCAGATGCTGGAGCGCCTGTCACAGCACATCGACCAGCTGATCGACCGCCCGGGCCTGGGCAAGGCCTTCGGTGGGCCGCGCGGTCCTCGAGGCGGCGCGCCGTCCGCGAGGCCGACGCCTTCGAGCAGCCAGTAAAGGTAGAGGTACCCCGCCGGCGAGAGGCCTCCCGAAAAGGGGGGCCTTCTTGCCGTGCGCCGCCGCCGTCAGGTCGCGTGGGGCTTGAGGACCTCGTTCATGCTGCCGGAGCGGAAGCCGCCCAGGTCCAGCGTGACATAAGTGAAGCCGAGCTCGCGGAGCCGGGCGTTAACGGCCTGGCGCCGTCCGCCGCGCATGAGCACCGACATGCCGGCCTCGTCCAGCTCGATGCGGGCGACCTGGCCGTGGTGGCGGACGCGGAGCTGGCGCAGGCCGAGGGAACGCAGGAACTCCTCCGCCGCTTCGACCTGGTCCAGCGCTTCGACGGTGACCGGGGAGCCGTAGGGGATGCGCGAGGCGAGGCAGGCCATGGCGGGTTTGTCCCAGGTGGGGAGGCCGCGCTCGCGCGAAAGCTCGCGGACCTCCGCCTTCGTCAGGCCGGCCTCGACAAGCGGGCTGCGCACGTTATGGAGGGTCGCAGCCTGGCGGCCGGGGCGGTGGTCGCCGAGGTCGTCTACGTTACAGCCGTCGACCACGAAGTCGTAGCCATCGATGCGGGTCATGGCTTCCAGGAGCCCGTACAGTTCGTCCTTGCAGTGGAAGCAGCGCTGAGGGGAGTTCTCGACATAACCAGCGCGGTCCATTTCGTGGGTCTCGATGAGTCGGTGCTCTATGCCGATGAGCCTGGCGAGCGCCTTCGCCTCTTCGACCTCGCTCGCCGGGACGGCGGGGGACACGCCCGTGACGGCGAGGGCCCTGGGCCCGAGGGCATCGAAGGCGGCGGCGGCCACGAGGGTGCTGTCCACGCCGCCGGAGAAGGCGACGACGGCGGAGCCCATCTCCCGCAGCAGGCCGAGAAGGTGGTCGTGCTTGGCTTGGAGGCCGGGTGCGATCACGGGGCTATGTTAGCAGTGTCGCAGCCGCCATCGTCCCCGCTTGCCGGCGTTCGTCCGAGCGAAGCTGCGGTCCGCGGCGGCGATGCAAGCAGTTAGCGCGTGAGGTGGTAGGGGACTTCGACGATTACGGTGTTGGGCCGGTCCATGAGGGCCTTCTTCAGGCGTTGCGAGAGCTGGTTGTGGAGGAACTGCTGCCAGGGGCGGTGGGTAATGAACTCCGGCAGGACAACCGTAATCATGGCGTTAGGCTGGGTGCGCTCGACGCGGTCAAGGTAGGCGATGATCGGCTCTACCAGCGAGCGGTAGGGCGACTCCACGATCACCAGGGGCACGTCGGGCACAGACTCCTCCCAGCGCCGGTGCAGGGCCTCTGCGCTCTCGCGGCTGTCGGAGACATGGATGGCCACGGCGTTCTGCGAGAGGGAGCGCGCGTAGGCCACAGTGCGCAGGGCGGCGAGGTCGATCTCCTCGATCGGGACCAGGACGATGGGCTGCACGCGCTTGGCCGCGGTGCTGTAGTACTGGGCGGCGACGTGCTCCTCGGTGGCGAGGCCCTGGCCCAACTGCGCCTGGGCCTCGCGATAGTGCACGCGGATGCGCCAGAGCAAGAGGAGGATCAGGGCCATCGCCGTCATGGACAACCATGCGCCGTCGACGAACTTCGTGGCCCCGACGATGACGCCGACGATCCCGGTCGCGACCATGCCGACGAAGTTGATGATCAACGCGCCGCGAGAGCCGGGCTCCTTGCTGCGTTTCCAGTAGACGACCATCCCGGCCTGGGAGAGAGTGAAGGCGGTGAACACGCCGAAGGCGTAGAGGGGCACGAGGTTGTGCGTCTTGGCGTCGAAGGCGAAGAGCACGGCCGCCGAAGCGAGCCCGAGGACGAGGATGCCGTTCGAGAAGGCAAGCCGGTCGCCCCGGAAGCTGAACTGCTTCGGGGCGACGCCATCGCGGGCCATTACGGACGCCAGGGTGGGCAGTCCGGCGAAGGCGGTGTTGGCGGCGAGCACGAGGATCATCGCCGTGCCGACCTGCACGGCGTAGAACAGGACGCCACCGCCGAAGACGACGTGGGCGATCTGGGCCACGACCGTCTGCGTCTCTGAAGGCCGTACCTCGAGTTGTGTGGCGAGGAAAGTCGTGCCCAGGAAGAAGGCGGAGAGGATGCCCGCCATCCACATGAGGGTGGTAGAGGCGTTCTTCGCCTCGGGCGGCTTGAACGACGGGACGCCATCGGCGATGGCTTCGATCCCCGTGAGGGCTGCGCAGCCGGAGGCGAAGGCGCGCAGCAGCAAGAACACGCTGAGAGTCTGAGTGCCGGCCTCGACAGGGTGGGGCGGCTCGCCGGCGGTGAGGTCGTCGCCTAGGGCGAGGCGAACGATGCCCACGACCAGCATGCCGCCGAATGTCAGGAGGAAGAAGTAAGGGGGCACGGCGAAGAGGGTGCCGGACTCGCGGATGCCGCGCAGGTTGCCGAGGGTCAGGAGGGCAACGAAGGCAATCGCGAGCTCTATTCGGAAGTCGAACAGGTCCGGCACAGCCGAGGTGACGGCCGCTACGCCGGCGGCAGTCGACACGGCGACCGTGAGGACGTAGTCGACGAAGAGGGTGGAGCCGATGAGCAAGGAAGGGAGGACGCCGAGGTTCTCCTTCGTCACCTGATAGGCGCCGCCACCCCCGGGGTAGGCGCGGATGAGCTGGCGGTACGAAGTGGCGACGATGGCTGCCAGGAGGGCGATGGCGACCGAGATCGGCATGGCATCCACGAGCGCGCCGGTCCCGGCGAGGATGAGGACCAGCAGCATCTCCTCCGTGGCGTAAGCGGAGGACGAAAGGTTGTCCGATGAGAAGACGGCGAGCGCCTTGACCTTGCTCAGGCGCTCGTGAGCTAGCTGGGCTGAAGCGAGCGGGGGCCCGATGAGGAGGGCGCGCGTCGCGGCCCAGAAGCGTCCCAGGCGGGTCTCCGGCCTGATGGCGAGGGGCGTCGCCTCGTACTCGGCTTCGCCAATGCGGCGGAGCTTCGCCTCGCTCGCTCGCTCGCGGCGGAGAGTGCGCTCGCCGGCGCGGCTGGTGCGGACGCGCTCGAAGAGGCCGGCCTCGGCAGGAGGGCGCCGCCGTTCGAGGCGGACTACGCTCGGTTCGGGCTCACGTTCGGCCGGCTTCTCTCCGTCCTTGCCGCCCGGCTCGCCGCGCTGGGCCATCGGTTCTCCTGTCTGCGAACTCGCCCGACACAATCGATCATCGACGCGGGTGAGTCTAATTGCAAACCTGGGTAGATGGGCTGGACCAAGGGACGGCGACCGGAAGCGAGAAGCGGGCCGGCCGGATGTCCTGGTCCCCGCACATCCTTTGTTTGACCCCCTCCGAGGCAGGCTCCTACAATTGATATCGCCTATGTTTGACGCGCTTAGCGAGAAACTTCAGCGCGTATTCAGCCGCCTTTCCAGCCACGGCACCGTTACCGAGAAGGACCTCGACGAGGCCCTGCGCGAGGTGAGGGTCGCGCTGCTGGAGGCGGACGTGAATTTCCGCGTCGTGCGCGAGTTCGTGAACTCGGTGCGGGAACGCGCCCTGGGCGCGCAGGTGCTGCAGTCCCTGACGGGGCCGCAGCAGGTGATCAAGATCGTCAACGAAGAGCTGACGAAAATGCTGGGGGGCGCACAGGCAACGCTCGTTACTGCCCCGACGCCGCCCAGCGTGGTCCTGCTCCTTGGACTCAAGGGAGCGGGCAAGACGACCTTCGCGGCGAAGCTCGGGCTGTACCTGCGCAAGCAGGGCGGCAAGCCGATGTTGGTGGCGGCCGACCCCTACCGCGTCGCGGCCAGCCAGCAGCTGCAGACGCTGGGCCGCCAGTTTGGGCTCCACGTCTTTACCGGCGACCTCAGCGACCGCGCTCGCTTCGCGCGCGAGGCCATCGCGGAGGCAAGGCGCGTCGCGGCGACCGCGATCATCGTCGACTCGGCCGGCTATCTCCAGTTGGATGAGGACGTCGTCGAGGAGATCCAGGAGCTGGAGTCGGCGTTCAAGCCCCATGAGACGCTGCTCGTCGTGGACGCAATGACGGGGCAGGAAGCCGTCCACGTGGCAGAGGAGTTCGGGAAGGCGGCGCCGATCACCGGGTTCGTGCTCACCAAGCTGGACGGCGACGCTCGTGGCGGCGCGGCGCTCTCGATCAGGGCGATGACCGGCCTGCCGGTGAAGTTCATCGGCACCGGCGAACGGGCCGACGCCCTCGAGCCGTTCCATCCGGAGCGCTTCGCGTCGCGTCTCCTGGGAATGGGAGACGTCCTGACTCTGATCGAGCGCGCCCAGGAGGCCATCGGCCAGGACACCGTCGTGGAGATGGGCCGGCGCATGAAGGCGCGTCAGTTCGACCTCAACGACATGTTCATGCAGTTGCGCCAGGTGCAGAAGATGGGCAACATCGGCGACCTGCTGAGCATGATCCCCGGTCTGAGCGGCGTGAAGGCGAAGCTTCAGGCCACGAACCTGGACGACAGCTTCTTCAAGCACGCCGAGGCGGTGTACCTCTCGATGACGCCGGAGGAGCGCAAGCATCCGGAGATCATCAATGGCAGCCGGCGGCGGCGGATCGCCGCGGGAAGCGGCACGACGCCTCATGACGTGAACCAACTGCTGAAGCAGTGGAAGGAAGCCAGGAAGATGATGCAGAGCATGGCTTCCGGCCGCATGGCGCGCCTGCTCGGCATCCGCTAGCGGTAAGCGGGCAGTCGCGAGATAATCGGCGAGAGCCGACAGGAGGACAGATGCTGAAGATCCGGCTGGCGCGGGTGGGAAAGAAGAAGCAGCCCACGTACCGCGTCGTCGTCGCGGACGCCCGGGCCGCCCGCGATGGGGCAGTGGTGGAGGTAATCGGACACTACAATCCGCGCCTGGTGCCGAAGGTCATCGAGATCGACGCTGAGAAGGCGCGGGACTGGATGCGCAAAGGCGCCCAGCCGACGGACACGGTCTCGCGGCTGCTCAAGGCGCAGGGAATCGAGCGCTAGGTGTCAATGAAGGAGCTCGTCGAGTACATGGCGCGAAACCTGGTCGAGCACGAGGACCAGGTGGTAGTGACGGACGACTTCGACGGGCACCGCCATGTACTGCACCTGGATGTGGCGGAGTCTGACATGGGGAAGGTGATCGGGCGCGGCGGCCGCGTCGCCGAAGCCATGCGCGCGCTCCTGAAGGTCGCCGCCGCGAAGCAGGACACGCGCGCCGTCCTCGACATCGGAGATTGACCCCCGAGGCCCCAGAGTTTGATCCCGAGACGGCGGTGACGGTCGGCCGCATCGTCGCGCCTCACGGCGTGCACGGCGAGGTCCGAGTCGAGGTCTCGAGCGACTTCCCGAAGCGGTTCGAGAAGGGGGCGACGCTGTGGCTGGAGGGCGCCCCGGTTCGCGTGGTGCGCAGCCGAGTCCAGGGTAAGGCCCTTCTCCTCACTCTCGAGGGTGTCAGCGACCGGGCAGCCGCGGAGCGCCTGAGGGGCCGCGCGCTGCAGGCCCCTCGTCTCCAGGACCTCGGCGAGGACACCTACTACCGGGACGACCTCATCGGCCTGAAGGCGGTGACGCCGGCCGGAGAGACGCTCGGCGTGGTGCAGGACATCTTCTCGACCGGCTCGAACGACGTCTTCGTCGTGAAGAGCGAGCGCGGCGAACTCTTGTTGCCGGCGACGGACGACGTCGTGCGCGAAGTGGACATAACGGGCGGGCGCATGGTCGTAGAGGTGATCGAGGGGCTGGAGTGGACGCGGCCCCCGGCGAGTCAGGCCCGCCGGGCGCCGAGAACACGCCGACGCCGCGCCTGACGACGCAGCGACTGGACCTCGAGAGCAGGGACCTGCGGGCGCCGCGAGCTCCGCGCGCAGGCGGGCGGCTCGGCGCCAGGTTCAGGCGCGTCCAGGCGCATCCCTGGCCTCCGCCGCGGCGCAAAGGGCGGCCACCAGGGCGCCAAGAGCAGTGACGCAAAGGCCGGCCTCGACCCCCGGGCCGAACGGCGAACCGAGGGAGGCCTGCTCCATGTCGGCCGCCTTCGCGAGCTCGAGTAGCGCGACGACGGCGGCAGCAGCAGCGCCGCCCGCGGCAGCGACGACGGCCGCCTTCGTGCGGCCGACGACCAGAAGCGCGATGCCCAAAAGGGCGAGGACGAGGGCAAAGCCGCCCTGGTCCTCCAGCCTGGCCCTCCCATCCGTCCAGGGGAGGGCCGCTCCTACTGCGACGGCGAGGAAGCCCGCCAGCGCCATGGTCCTGGCCAAGGACCAGCGAGCGGCCGCGGTGTCGGCCGATAGCACTGGCGGCGACTGCGCCGCCGTCTGACCCTGCGGTGTGTAGCCGGGAATTCCCTCCTTGAGGAAGGCGCCACAGGAGGTGCAGTGGACTGCCTCGAAGTCATTGCCTGCTCTGCATTCAGGGCAACGAACGCGGAGCGGCCTGCCGGAGGTCGCCATATGAAATATTGGTCGGAACCGCCTTGCTTCAATCGCTCTCCGCCGCTGGCGAGGCTGCCGGGCGGTCCTGAGGCGGGAATCGGCGCCAAAGGTCGTCGAGGACACGCAAGAGCTCGCGGTCTTCGGAGAGGGGCTCGATAGGGACGGAGACGAGGGTGCCGCCGAAGACGGAAACAATCTCCTCGTCATCATCGACCACGTGGTCGGGCAGGCAGGGGACACCGAGTTCGGGCAGGCGCTCGAAGTGCCGGCTCAGGGGCTTTTCGTAGCACCCGGCGACAAGTGGCCAGAGGCCGTGGACGTGCAGGACCTCAGGGCGCCTGCCCGTGCCGGACCAAACGTGGAGCTCGAAGCCGGCGGCGTGCAGGGCGGCGAACACCTCGCGCGCGAACGGCCTCAGCCGATGGTCCCAGGTGATGAGTGTGTTGTCGACGTCGAAGAAGACACGGGCGATGGCCACGGGGCTTCAGAGCACGCGCAGACGGGTCAGGGCCGACTGGGTCTCAGCGAGCAAGCGTTCCATCACGGCAGCGACTGTCGTCTCCGCCCGGAAGTGGGCGACGCCCTGGCCCGCCGGGCTGTGCATTAGCGGCTCCACGCGCTGGCGCTGTATCGCGCCGAGCAGGTCGCCGACCAGGATGTCCTGGTAGGGCATGCGCAAGGGCCGCGGCGCTTCCTCCTGGGCCCACTCTTCGCTCCAGGCGGTGCGGATCTGGCGCAGCGTCTTACCGCTGTCGGCGCGCGAGATCACGGTGTCCTCCGGCCCGGCCTCGATCAGCTTCTGCAGGATGATGGGGTCAGTGTGGTTCTCCTTCGTAAAGAGCCAGGCCGTGCCGATCCAAACGCCCTGGGCGCCCATCGCCAGAGCGGCCGCTACGTGACGGCCAGTGGCGACGCCCCCGGCAGCCAGCACGGGCGTGTCGCCGGCGATGTCGACCACCTGAGGTACGAGCGAGAAGGTGCCGATCTCTCCGGTGTGAGCGCCGGCGTCGTAGCCCTGGGCGACGATGATATCGACGCCGGCGTCCTTGACCCGGCGCGCGTGCTTCGGCGCCCCGACGAGGGACACGACTTTCTTGCCCTTCGCGTGAGCGGCAGCAATCGCCTCCGGCGGGCTGCCTATGCCGCAGGCGAAGAGGTCAACGTCCGATTCCAGGACGGCCTCTATTTGGCGGTGCGCCACTTCGTTGGAGCGCACGAAGCGAGATCGGGCGCCCGGGAGGCGGTCACGCTTCACGCGATATTTGTCGTAGATGCCCTCGACAAACTCGCGGTGGCCGTCCGGTATCTGGGCCTCGATGTCCTCGCGGTTGTTCCGCTCTGGCATGCCTGAGGGCAGCACCAGGTCAACCCCGAAGGGCCTGTCGCCAAGGCGCTCGCGGATGGTCCGGAGGTCCTGGCGAATTTCCTCCGGAGTCCGGCGTGTGGCCCCGTAGACGCCGATGCCGCCAGCTCTTGACACCTCGACAGTGACGTCGATGCTGTGGTTGAAGCCGAAGACCGGGTATTCGATCCCAAGCAGGTCGCAGACGGGGGTGTGCAGGCTGGATGCGGTTGTCACAGGGGCGCCTCCGGGTTGGGGGTCATGAGCTCGCGAGTGGCGGTTTGGCCTGGTCCAGCCAGAGGTGGATGTCGCTCTCCTGCTGGGGGACGATGGCGCGAAAGACGCCGAAATTCTGAATCACGGGCCAGACCAGCCGGAAGCCGAGGGCCTGGCCGCCGGCCGGAACCTCGTACATCTTATCCGCCATGTAGCGCACGAAGTCATCGATGAGGGACTGGCGTTTCTGGGCGTCGGACTCGCGCACCATCTTGTTTGTGATTTCGTTTACGTACGGGTCGCCGCGCAGGCGGTCCTTGCCGTCGCGGTCGAAGCCGGCGAACACCGTGCCGGTGTTGGCGTAGCGGCGCCAGAGGAAGGCAGCAATGGAGGGGGAGGCGGCGCCGACGTCGAAGGAGAAGCCGTTCCAATCGCCACGGCCGCGGCGTACCAGCCTGTCGAACTCGTTGACCCGGTCGACGACCTTGACGTTGATGTTCAGGCCGCCTCCTTCCTTGAGCATGCCGACGAGCGCGTCATAGCGCGAAAAGACCGCCTGGCCGTCGGAGCGGTACAGGACGTCGGTTGTGAAGCCGTTAGGGTAGCCTGCGGCGCTGAGGAGCTTCTTTGCCTCCGCGATGTTGAGCTGGTAGTACTTGGCGTTTGGCCCGAACTCCTTCTCATGAGGCAGGACGCCACCTTCGACGCTGGCGTGAGTCATCCAGCGGGTCTCGATGGGGAGGCCCGCCTTTTCGAACTCCTCGACGGCTCCGAAGACGCGGATCCATGTCTCGCGGTCGATCAGCATCGAGAAGGCCTGGCGCACGCGCTGGTCCCAGAACGGCGAGTCAGGGGAGGCAAGGCCAAAGCGGATCGTTGGCTCGACGGTCGTGCTCCACTCGTCCTTGTACAGCTGGAGTTGAGGTAGGTCGCGCTTCGTGGGGAGCACGTCCTCGAGGCGGATGGCGGCGTTGAAGATGGCTCCGGCCTTGAACTGAGCCAGCCGCGTCGTGTACTCGGTGACGATGGGCTGCTCCCACTTGTCGACGAAGGGCCGGTCCTTCCGGTACCAGTTGGGGTTTTTCGAATAAGTGAGGGAGGACGATGGCTTGTATTCGCTCAACGTCCAGGGGCCGGAGCCACGGATATCGGTCCTCGGGTCGAAGCTGCCTTCGGCCTCGCGGGGGAGGATGAGGAAGCGCTGGCCACCGCGGCTCAGGTCGGAAAGCAGTTCCGGGAACTCGAAGGCGAGCTTGACAACGACGGTGCGGCTGTCTGGCGCCTGCATCGAGAGGATTGGCGCATCAGGCGAGACGCTGTGGGCGAGGCCATTGCGGTTCGGGTGGATCTTCTCGATGCGCTCCCAGCTGTAGATGACGTCCTGCGCGTCAACGGGCCTGCCGTTCGTAGGGGCGCGAGGGTCAAGCTTGGCGTCGGTGCGCAGCTTGAAGGTGACCTGCAGGCGGTCAGCGGTGTATTCCCAGGACTCCGCGTGTTCGGGAAGGATTGTGCCGTTGGGGAACTCCCCGTTGAGGCCAGGCGCGAACTGCGTGAGGCGTCCATAGACGCGGTCAACGGCGTCGCTTGACGTGGAGGTGATGTTGGTGTGCGGGTCGAAGCCGCGGGCATCCGCAGCCACGAAGCTCCTGAAAGCGCCGCCGGGCTTCGCGGATTTCGAAGTGTCGACAGACCTGGTCAGGAGCGACTCGCCCTGCTCCCCGCCGGTCCCGGAGTCGCCGCCGCAGCCAGCGGCAAGCGCCGCAAGGCCAATGCTAGCGCTGGCGGCGCCGATGAGGCCGGCCCGGCGGCTGATGAGGCGCTGCCTAATCACCTTGTCCCAATAGCTCCCTGTCACGCTGGCCGCCTCTCCGGAATCGATTCCATGTTTGGCGCATATTGAGTCTTGCCCGGACGGATGTCAAGTAGCGCCCAGGGAATATCCTTGACTCTCTGCCGGGGCCGCCCCTAGAATCCGGAAACGATTCCGGTGGCACTCCTCGTGGTCCCCGCCGGGCATGGCGTTCGGAGGCGCGCGGTTGAGCAAGCCAGCTGCCCCAGTCCAGTACGTGTCAGCCCGGGACCGGGACGAGGCAAGCGAGGCGCGTGTAGCGCGCTACGTGCGCGAGTTCGACGCCCTGGGCTGCCACCGCAGCGGCACCAAAGTCGAGCGTCTGACCTGCGAGTGGCTGGCTGGCGAGGCCGCCAAGCACGGGGTCAGGTGCCAGCTGCGGCCTTACAGCTTCGAACGCGTCGAGCCGGTGGCGGGCTGGCTGGAGGTGGACGGGCGGCGCATCGATGGCCTGCCCCTCTTCGACGCGGCCTTCACGGATGGGGAGGGCGTGACCGGGCGCCTTGGCGACCTCGAGTCCGAAGCAGCCGTCCGGGTCGCTTTCGTCGAGGCAGGCCACGGTAGCGGCGGAGCGCGCGTACCCAGGCCAGCAGGCCGCGCCGTGGGGATGGTGGTCGTCACGATGGGCGACAGGGCGGGCCTTTGCCCGAAGAACGCGCACGCGTACGAGCAGCCCTTCGGTCCGCCGACGCTCCAGGTATCCTCCGTCCATGCGGGAGAACTCGCTGCCTGGGCGAGGCAGGGCAGGAATGCCAGGCTGGTTGCCTCCGCGGTGCGGATCCCGGCATCCGGCTGGAATGTAATCGCACGCATCGCCGGCGTTGTGGGAAGCCGCGCGCCGGTGGTAGTGATGACCCCGCTCACGGGCTGGTGGCACTGCGCGGCCGAGCGCGGCGGCGGACTTGCCTGCTGGCTGGAGGCAATCCGCGGCCTTGCCGGGTCGCGCCCTGCGCGCCCCGCGGTCTTCATAGCTACCGGTGGCCACGAGCTTGGAGACCTGGGCCTGCGCCGCCTTCTCGCCGAGGAGCCTTACCTGGAGAGGGACGCCTTCGCCTGGGTACGCCTCGGCGCCGACATCGGCGCGGCCTCGCCTGGCGGGATATTGCTGACGTCGCCGGATGAAGGCCTTATCGAGGCAGCGCAGGCCGAGCTGCAGCACGCAGGCTTGTCGGCGATCGTGAGGAGCAGCCAGGGCAGCACCGTCCGCCAATTACTCATCCGTGGCGAGAACGAGTTTTTCCACCACCCTGACGACCGCTGGCCGGCCAGTGTCGATGCAGGCTCACTCAGCCGGCAGGCGACCGCTTACGCGGCGCTGATTTCGAGTCTCGCGGGCGCCGTCGGGGCGTCCTGAAGCAGGGAGGCGGCCGGAGAAACGATGGACTTTCGCTTCAGCCCTGAACAAGAGGCTTTTCGGGAGGAGGTGCGCGACTTTCTCCGGCGGACGCTGACGCCGGAGTTCTGGGCAAACCAACGCAAGCATCGCCTTCCCGGCTGGTCGCCGGAATTCTCGCACGCGGTGGCAGAGAGGGGTTGGCTCGGCATCGCGTGGCCGGAGGAGTTTGGCGGCCAGAACCGGAGCATCATCGACCAAATGATCTACCAGGAGGAGATGGCCTACGCGGGCGCTCCGCAGGAGCACCACCGCCGGGCGGTCCAGCAGATTGCGCCCTCTCTGATGATCTTTGGCGACGAGGAGCAGAAGCAGGAGTACCTGCCGCGGATCGCGCGGGCCGAGATCTCCTTCGCAATGGGGCTCTCGGAGCCGAACGCCGGCTCCGACCTCGCCGCGGTGGAGACGCGGGCGGTGCGCGACGGCGATACCTATGTCGTGAGCGGCCGGAAGCGCTTCACCAGCGGCGCTCACTTCTCGGATTTTCTCTGGACCGTCGTGCGGACGGACACGGACGCCCCGAAGCACCGTGGCATCTCGATGCTCATAGTGCCGCTGGACGCGCCGGGGGTGGACATCCGGCCGTTGTACGACATGCAGGGCCGCCGGCCGTTCAACGAGGTCTTCTTGAACGAAGTGCGGGTGCCGATCAAGAACCGCGTCGGCGAGGAGAACCGCGGGTGGTACGTCAACGCGACTACGATGGACTTCGAACGGTCCGGCATCGCCCGCATCGCGAACCTCCGGCGGCTGCTGGACCGCTGCGTGCGCGCCCTGCGCAACGCCGGCGAGGGTACGGGGCAGCAGGCCCGTCATCGGGTAGCGCGCCTGCAACTCGCCGAGTTCGCGACGGCGGTCGAGGTCTCCCGCCTGCTTTCATATCGCGTCGCCTGGATGCAGAGCAACGGCTGGGTGCCGAACTACGAGGTATCGATCCAGAAGGTCCTGGCCACGGAGACGGACCAGAAGATCGCCAACTTCATCCTCAATTATCACGGCCTCTACGGCTTGCTGACCGAGGGTCGGGAGGATGTAGACGACCTCTGGGGACCAACGTACCTCGGGGCGGTTTCGGCGACGATTGGCCAGGGCGCAAGCGAGATACAACGAAACGTAATCGCGACCCGCGGCCTCGGGCTGCCGCGAGACTGACGGTATGCCGGGACCATTCGAGGGCCTGCGGGTAATCGAGTTCGGCCGCTTCATCGCGGCGCCTTACTGCGCTCAACTCCTGGCGGACGGCGGCGCCGACGTGATCAAAGTCGAGCCGGTGGAAGGAGACGCGACCCGGCGCAACGGTCCTGTGATCCCCGGTGAGGCGCGACAGTATCTGAACAAGAACCGCGGAAAGCGGTCGATGGCGGTGGACCTATCCAATCCAGAAGTGCTCGCGGGCGTGCGCCGCCTGGTGCACGGCGCCGACGTGGTGATCACCAACTTCCGCCCGGGCCAGGCCAAGCGTTTCGGCCTCGACTACGAGAGCGTCTCGGCTGTCAACCCTCGCGTCGTCTATGCCGAGAACACGGCCTTCGGCGAGGACGGGCCCATGGCTGGCGCGCCGGGGATGGACATCATCGTCCAGGCTTATACGGGCCTTTCGCAGTTCACGGCAAACGGCCCCATCCCACCGGTCGACCCGCTGGTAGATTACGGGGCCGCGCTGCTGCTGGCCTGGGGGATATCGACGGCCCTGTACCACAGGGAGCGCAGCGGCCGCGGTCAGAAGCTCAACGTCTCGCTCCTGCAAGCGGCGCTGGTGTTGCAGAACAACCACCTCAATCACATAGACGTGATCGATGGCTGGCGCCACGAGTTCGTCGAGTACCTGAAGACGGCGTTCGTGGAGGGGAAGTCCTGGGCGGAGGTGCTCGCGCACCGCCAGTCGCTTTTGCCGGACGCTTTCGGGCGGGCATACTACGGGTTCTTCGCGACATGCGACGGCACGATTGCGATCGCTGCCGGCGGCAGGCCGAACCAGCTCCGCATGCTGAAGCTGCTAGACCTCGAAGACCGGTGGGTGACTGAGCCGGGGTGGCTACCGGAGGACGGCCGCGCGCACGCCGAGCGCATGCACGAGCGCGTTGCGTCGAAGTTGAGGGAGCAAACGAGCGAATACTGGCTGCGGGCGTTCACGGAGGCCGGGATCCCAGCCGCGCCGGTGCGGATGAAAGACGAGGTGCTCGAGGACCGGCAGGCCTGGGAGAACGGCTTCTACGTGCGCTTGGAGCATGAGTTGGTCGGCGGCCTAACAGTCGTTGCGCCACCGGTCGTTTTTAGCGAGACGCCGCTAGCCGCAAAGGACCCGCCGCCGCCCCTTGGTAAACACACACGCGAGTTGCTGGTCGAGGCGGGCCTGGACGAGGAGGCCATCGACCGGTTGGCGGCGGCGGGCGCGGTCGCCGTCGGTTAGGAGGAGAAGATGGCCGGGGGCGGGCGAAAGGTCCTGGTCGTGGGAGGGACTGGCCCAACGGGTGTGCCGATCGTCAACAACTTCCTGCGCGAGGGAGACTCCGTGACAATCATGCACACTGGCGCCCACGAGGCGGAGTTCGATGGGCCCGTAGAGCACCTTCACGGCAACGCCAGGGACGAGGGAGATATCCACACCCACTTGGGCGCGCGCGAGTGGGACATTGCCGTGTGCACTTCGGGGCGCCTACGGGCGCTCGCGGTCGAGCTGGCAGGCAAGACGCGACGACTGGTAGGCATCACCGGCCAGCCGGTGTACCGCGGCGCCGCGCGACCGACGCCCGAGGGCCGCATCCCACTGCCCGTGCCCGAGTTCGCGGAGCGCCAGTACGACGCCTCCGGCTATACCGGCCGCGTGGCCGAGGGGGAGGACCAGCTCTTCGAGCAGCACGGACGGCAGGACTTCGAGGTCGTGATCGTGCGCTACCCGGGCGTGTTCGGGCCGCGCGCTCCCTTGAACCACGAGTGGGCGGTGGTGAAGCGCGTCCTGGACAGCCGGCCCTTCATGATCTTGCCGCACGACGGGATTGCCTACTTCCAGCGCGGCTACATCGACAACCTCGCCCGCCTCGTGTACCTCTGCGCCACGCGGCCGGAAGCCGCCGGTCAGGCTTTCAACGCTGGAGACGAGCGCGTGCTCAGCGCGCGCCGGGTGGCGGAAGTCATCGTCGACGAGCTGAAGTCCAGGATGGAGCTGGTGGGCGTGCCAGCGCAGTTCTGTCGTGGTGTCTACCCGCTCGCGGAGAAGTCGAACCTCATCCTCGACATGTCCAAGGCTCGCAACCTGCTCGGTTACCGGGACGTTGTTGACGTCGAGGAAGCGACGCGTCTGACCGCGAGGTGGCTTGCCGCAAACCCGCCGCGAGCCGAGGACCTGCGCGAAGGCGCGAGCGGCAGATTCGACTATGCACGCGAAGAGCGCATACTCGCCGCCTGGCAGCGCGCAGAGGCTTCGATAAAGGAAGCGCTTTCGGAGGAGGCGCCGCCGGCCGAGTAATCGGCGCGAGCCCGCAGGTGCAGTCGCTGCCGCGGCTGAGCAGAAGGAGGCCCGGATGGACTCCACGTTCACGCACGAAGACCAGGCGTTCCGGGAGGAGGTGCGCGCCTTCTTTCGCGAAAACAAGCCGCCGCGGCACGGGCAGAGCACTGGCGAAATACAACGAAACATCGTCGCCCAACGGGGCCTCGGCCTGCCCAGGGACTGAGGAGGAAGCATGGCCGGGCGACCGCGCGCTATCGACTCGCTCATAAACTCGACTTTTCTCGATCAGGATCAAGGAGCCGGCCTGCGCCACTTGTTCCGTGACCTCGGCGAGCGCGGCCGCATCGAGGAGCCGGAGCAACTGCTCGAAGCTCTGGATGCGCAAGACATTGGCGCTTGCGTGGTCAGCATCATGCAGCCCGAGCATGCCGACTGGGTGGGCCGAGCCCACGCGCGCTACCCGCGCAAGGTCCTGCCGGCGATGATTACGGACCCGACGCGCGGCATGGAGGAAGTCCGCCGGGTGGTCGCATACTACGAGAAGTACGGGGTGCGCTGCCTGCGCATGCCGCCCTTCCGCTGGACGCTTCCCCCGACGGACCGGGTCTACTGGCCCTTCTACGTGAAAGCTATCGAGCTCGATATCGCGGTCTCGATGAACGCCGGCATGCCCGGGCCGCGCCGTCCGGGGTGGGTGCAGAACCCGGTGTACTACGACGAGGTGGCGTTCCACTTTCCGGAGCTGCGCCTGATCATGTCTCACTCCGGCCAGCCCTGGACGGACGAGGCGATCGCTGTGATGGCTCACTGGGACAATGTCTTCATGTCCTGCACCTCCGTGGCGCCAAGGTACTGGCCGCAGCAGCTTGTCGATTTCATCAACACGCGCGGCAGGGAGAAGATGATGTTCGGAACGGAATATCCGACCATCCCCTGGGACCGGGCGCGCGCTGAAATCGAGGGGCTCGAACTGCGCCCGGAGGCGCAACGGTTGTTCTTCGCCGAGAACGCGAAGCGCATCTACAAATGGGACGCGGACCTCGAAGGGACGGCCTCATGACAGAAAAGATGCCTGGAGACCTCCAGGTGCTGGAGATTGCCTCCGGGGAGGCGGCGTCCTACGCCGCGCGCTACCTGCGCGTCCTCGGGGCGCTTGTCACAAAAGTGGTCGCCGGGGAGCGGGGGCCGGCCTCTCTGCCCGAGCTGGACTTGCACAAACAGGTACGGTTCCTGAACCCGGACGAGGCGCCCGGCGCGGTCGCGGCGCTGGCGTCGAGGTCAGACGTGGTCCTGTGGGCCGGCCAGCGGGCGGACCTCCACGGGCTCCGACCGTCCCTGGATGAGTTGCGGTCCCTGGACCCCCGACTGATTACCGCCGCGGTCACTCCTTTCGGCGAGAGCGGTCCGTGCGCGGCATGGCGCGGCACGGATCTGACGGTCATCCACAGCGGAGGGTTGGGCTACGGGACACCGCCGCGCGTGCTGGACCCGGAACGGGAGCATCCCCTCGGAATCCCCGGCGACGTTACGGAACCCTTGTCTGGCCTCGTGCTTGTCCTCGGGGTCCTGGAGGCGCTGCTCGCGCGTGACCGCGAGGGCGTGGGAAGGCACGTCGAGGTGTCGGCGCAGGAGGCCGTGGCCTCGTTGATGTTCAACAACATCGCCACGTTTGTCGAGACCGGGAAGTCACCGGGAAGGTTAGCTTCGGACCGGCCGGGGGCACGTCGCCAGTTCCTGCCGTCTGCGGATGGCCTGCTTGTGATGATGGCAACGCGACCGCACCACATGCGATCCTGGCTACAACTCCTCGGGCCAGACGCGGCCGGGGTTTGGAGCCGCCTGAGTCGCGGCGAGCCTCAGGCTAGCCTCGCCGAGGAGATCGCGGCCGTCACCGACTCATGGACCACCACCAGGACCCGGCGCGAGGTGACTGACCTGGCCCAGGCCGCCCATATCCCCGTCGAGCCGGTGCTCGAGCCGGGTGAGGTCCTGGAGTGTCGCCAACTCGAGGCCCGCGGGTTCTGGGAGGCTGGCCCGGGAGGAGTCCGCATGGCCGGCCACCTCTTCGGTCCAACACGGCCGGATGCCGCGCCTCGGAAGCTGCCGGCCTCCAGCGGCAGCCCCGGGGGCGGGCGTGACTGGCGTGGTATCCGCGCCCGAGAGGGTCCGCTCGGCGGCGTCCGGGTGCTCGACCTGACGTGGGTCTTCGCCGGGCCGATCGCATCGCGCATTCTCGCGACTCTGGGCGCCACGGTCCTAAAGGTCGAGGCGCCCGGGGAGCCGCAGGCGGCGAATGCTGCTGGACGTCCGTTCCTCGCCCGGACGCTGCAAGGGGGCAAGCTGTCGCTCACGCAGGACCTCAACGACGCGCGCGCTCGCGCCGCCGTCCGGTCTCTGGCAGAGGAAGCGGACGTCCTCATCGAGAACTTCTCGACCGGAGTGCTCGAGAAGCACGGGCTTGGCTGGGAAGAGCTGAGCCGTGTGAACCCGCGCCTCGTCATGACTTCGATCTCGGGCATGGGCCGCACGGGACCTTACGCCCACCACGTGATGCTTGGCCAGCTTGCGCAGGGGTACTCGGGCCTTACGTCGCTCATCGGCTACGAAGGCGGGCCGCCGCGCGGGATTGAGGACGGCGGATTCTGGTCGGACCCGGTGACCGGCTACGCGGCCGCGGCGGCAACCATCGCAGCGCTGAGGGAACGCGAGACGACGGGCATCGGACGGAGGATCGACATCTCGCTCACGGAGGCGACTGCGGCGACGCTGTTCCGGCCTCTGCTGGCGGCGGCTCGGGGTGAGGCCTGGGAGCGCCGGGGCAACTACCATGCTCTCTATGCGCCACATGACCTCTATCGCTGCGCCGGGGAGGACTCCTGGGTCGCGATAGCCGTTGGGTCAGACGAGGAATGGGCCCGGCTGGCGCCCGTGATCGGCGGCGCGTCGCTGGCCGCAGACGTTCGCTTTGCGACCTCGGCGTCGCGGCAGGAGCTCAGGGCCGAGCTGAGGCAAGTGATCGAGGAGTGGTCGCGCGGTCTGACGCCGAAAGAGGCGGCGGCAGCCTGCCAGGCGGCCGGCGTGGCCGCGGCGCCCTGCAACACCACCAGCGACCTCGTCCGTGACGAGCACCTACGAGCGCGGGGACTGCTAGTGGAGGAGGGCGGTCGGCCAACGTACATGAGGCTGCCCTGGCTGCTGCACCCCGCCTCGGAGCGGGTCGCGGGAGTGCCGCCGTCTCCCGGACAGCACACCTCTCTCGTGCTCGGCAGGGCGGTGGAGGCGCGCGGCTAGAGCTTCCCGGCATGAGGCGGCTCTCCCGACGCCAGGCTCTTTCCGCTTTCGCGGGCCCGGCAGCGGGCCTGGTATGGGTGGGCTGTAGTCAAGACAAGAAGGAAGGTATGACCATGCCTGAAGCCAAGGCGGAGCCCGGCATGACTGTCTCCCCTCCGCTGGACTACTACTTCCCCGGGGCTGGCAGCGCGCCATGGGAGCGAGTCGGGCCGGAGGACCTGGGCTGGGACGGGAAGGCGCTCGAGGAGGCGCTCGAGTTCGCGGGTAGGGCCAACTCCACAGGGATGGTCGTGCTCTGCCGCGGCCGGATCGTCGCCGAGCGCTACTGGGGCGAAGGGAGCATAGAAGCGGCTTCGGACTGTTTCTCCGTCCAGAAAAGCCTAGTCTCCGTCCTCATCGGAATTGCGATGACGGAGGGCCGCCTGCGGATGGATGACCCGGTCGACCTCTACTTGGGGAAGGGATGGTCGCGCTCGCCCGAGACGGAAGGCCGCATCACCGTCCGTCACCTGGTCACGATGACGAGTGGTCTCACGAACGACCTCCGGTTCGCGGCCGAGCCAGGCAGCATCTGGGCGTATAACACGCCGGCCTACCAGCTGACGAAAACGGTCCTCGAGAGGGCAACGGGTGTCACTCACCAGACCTTTACGAGAGACCTGGTCTGGGGGAGGACGGGAGCAGACCACTCGCGCTGGGAGATGCGCGCGAACATGCCGTTCACGGGTTGGGTGGCGTCGACCCGGGACCTGGCGCGCTTTGGACTCATGGTGCTGGCCGGCGGCACATGGAACGGCGCTGCCATCCTCAAGGACAAGGCCTATCTGCGAGCGTCGCTCGAGAGCTCGCAGGACCTGAACCTGGCTTATGGCTACCTCTGGTGGCTAAACGGCAGACGGTCGCACCTTACCGTGCGCGGCGTGAAGCGTGACGGCGCGCTGGTCCCGGAGGCGCCCGCGGACATGGTCCAGGCCGCCGGCGCGGGTGACAAGCGCATCTACATCGTGCCGGGCCAACACGTCGTAGTCGCCCGCCACGGCGGCCCAGCGGGCCAGGACGCGACGGATGTCGGCACGACGTTTGACAGCGGGTTCTGGCGCCTGTTCCGGCGCGCCCTGCCCGCCTGAGGTGCACCCGAGGATCGGAATCCGCGAAGCCGTGCAGCGCAGCCGGAGCGCTCTACAGAGCCGACGCCCATTGCCGCACGTCGGTTCGCAGGAGAGGGTGCCATGCCGGACGCCGGCCGCGCGGCCGAGCATGGATGCCGGGCGGCGCGCGGACCCGAATACAGATCACCCTCTCGAGGTCGTGACCCGAGCGCCCTCCGAGACGGCTGGAAGCCGTTCGGGCCGCAGGACCGGAAGGGTGCGGGTTGACTGATGGCGACCCCGAGGGGATTCGAAGTTCGAGTGGTCTAACTGCCGAGTGGATTCGCGCTCTCGGTGCAATCCCTGTAATTGTCACTCCAGTCTGATGGCGAGAGCCCCTGACCCCATGTCAGGCATGGACTGGCTGGCTGCCGAAGTGCTCTTGTGCTGTTTCGACGCGGGCGAGACTGGGAATCCCAAGTGCAGCCGTCCTTGCTAGATCATCTATGGTGACGACCGCTGGGGTCTGCGCAATAACTGTGCAGTCTGGGCGCGTCGCATCTGAGCATTGTCGTACCGCACCAGCCGAAGGGTTTCATTACCCGCTCTGGGTGGAGAGAATGGCTACGTAGTCAGGTACATGTCACTACCGTGGGTCATAGGGTCAAGGTCCGTTTATTGTTGGTTCCAGTCGGCAATAGGCCCAACATACCCCGTTAGGGGCGCCGCGGACTCGCACGCGAGGTGGCTGTCGGAGATGGCGGTGTAACGTGGGGACAATCTCCCCCGGGCCGAAAGTACCAGGATGAGAGGGCGTATGCCCTCACCGCCCTAGCGAAAGTCCTAGCCGGGCATCATGGGAGGGCACTGGCGGCGGCGGTCGAGGCCGAGCTTAGTCGCGAGGCGCTGCGACCGAGGGACGAGTAGTTTCACGCGCGGCTCCATACTTCATGGACTCGCACAGTGGCCTGACCGCGGGTCACTGTGCCCTCCACCTTCATGCATTGTCTTCAGTCCAGCAAAAACTCCGAAGTAGCCTGCTCCAGATGCCCCTGATCAACCGGCTGCATTGGTAGACATACTGGACCGTAGTGGACACAGGATATTCGGGACATGACATAAGGCCTGTAGTGCACATAAGGCACTGTGGAATGCTAGTTATTACTACCATGTGATGGTGTTGTTGCCAGAGGAACCTAGAAGCAGACAATCAAGCGCCCGATACGGCGGTCTTTTCCAGTCCCGCCTTTGACAAGCGATCCGCCTCCTTGTTCTGCTCGCGCCGGATGTGTACAACCCGATAGTCGTCGAAGAGTCCAAGTAGCCTGGTTGCCTGCTCGTAAAGCGGTCGGATTCCCTCGTGCTTGACCTTGTAGATGCCGTTCACCTGGCGAACGAGCAGCTCGGAGTCGCTGCGGATCTCGATGGCGCTGACGCCATGTCGTCTCGCGGCTTCAAGCACTGCGATGAGGGCAAGGTACTCGGCCTGGTTGTTTGTTCCTGGCCCCTTGGAGTCGCTGAGCTCGAAGAGCACGCGTCCGTCTGGGCTGTAGATCACACCGCCGATGCCCATGGGCCCAGGGTTGCCGCTACAAGCGCCGTCAACATATGCCAGGTGCAGCTCAGGGATAGCCAAGGTTGTCCTCCGTTGGGCATTGGTACTGGGTAGAAGCCTCAGCACCGCATAAGGTAGTGTCGGACGACTGACACGACTTCAGGAGGGAGGAGAAGTCGCCGAGCAATTCTGGACGGGTCTCGGTACCGACCAGTTCGTCATAGAAATAGCTATTAGAGCGCGGCAACTTCTGCCCTTGCAGAAGGCGAGTCAGAGGGCAGCTTCTTGCAGGGACACCGGTGAGGAGGGTAGGGTGTCCAGACGGCGGCTGCTAACGGCTAACGGCGGGTGGCGTCGGAAGCGTCTGGCAGTACCTGCGGATGCTCTCATCCACTTTGCCCGGATAGGCCGTGATGCAGCGTTCCACCACGTCCGAGGGTCGCCCCGGTTTTGTTACATCCGTACTCTGCACCGGCGCGACGTGCAGCTCGCCCTGGATAACGTCGCCGATCTCGATCCTCCCTCCGCCGATCACTTGCAGCCAGTATCCAGAGCCGTTCGGGGCGACGTCGAAGGCCAGCATGCCCGTAAGGGCAAGGCCAGGATTCACATTCTTCCCGAGGGAGATGCTGCCTATGACGCCCCTGCCGATGACCTCGTCGAAGGCTGATGGCTCGAAGCTGCGCCCCTGGTCGTCCTTGAGTTTGAAGCGGTTCGCCCCGAGAGCGTGAGCCTCCGTCCGTATGTTCTCCATCTCGACGATTAGCACCAGAAATGTGCCTTGGGCTATCTTTCCAAAGTGGCCTGCCGGTATGGACGTCGTCGCGTAGGCATCCGTCACGGTGATGGCCCAGCCGTCGCGTGCCGCAACATACGTGTCCCCAATCCCGAATCGGCGCCCAATGGTGGGTTCGGCTTCGACGCGACTGGCTCCACGTTCGGCATCCACGCCTCGGATGGACTCGCACATGGTCTTGGTTAGTCCGGCCGACTCGGAACAGTCGACGAGCGCTACCCGGTATGCTCCGTAAACGAGGAACAGGCCCGCAAGAACGACGATAGCCCGCATGTCGCTAGTAACCCGAGGCGGCCATGCCGAGCAAAACGCCCCACGCTGCAGCCGCGACGCCGCCAACCATCAGCGCGAACCCAAGGGGCTTCTGGCCCTCTAGGCGTTGCTGGCCAAAGAAGACGTAACCCCCAAGGGCCACGGCGACGGCGCCCATGAGGAGCGGAATGAAGACTAGGGCAACCAGGGATGCCGCCGCCGAGCCAATGATCTGCCACCAGAGGCCAGTGCCCTTCGCGAACAGGTCCACCTGCTGCGGTTGGGCGGAAGGCGTGGGGCCGGATACCTGGCTGGGTTCATACGTCTCGTACAGGTGGCTCGGCTGATTCAATGTGCGACCTCCAGATTTAGCTTTGACAAGATGCCTCGCAAGAGATAATCGGCAGGTCGCGGGGAAAGTTTAGGCGCTATCGCTTGAAGTTTGGCCTCCTGTACTTGCGAGGGTCCCTGCTTCGTTTGAATTCGTCCCTCGCGAACTCGGCGACGGCCTTTCGGGTAGTCACCCAATTGCGTCCTATCTTCCGGCCCTCGACGATGCCACGGCTGACGAGGTATCGCAGATAGCTCCGGGAGAACCCGAATTCGGCCGCCGCCTCGGACAGGGAGATGAGTTCTTCCCGGTCCAGGCGGCCTCCTGGCAGCGACTGCCGTTGCCCCAACTTTATGTTCGGGGCCTGAGGCGGTCAACGCTCCGATCTGCCTCATATGAAGTGTTACCGAACGGGGTGAAGATGCCTCAAAACTACTGTTACCGAAATAAGGCGGGGCCAGTCCGGAGGCAGCATGACCCGTCGGTCGGTACAGGAGTACGCGGCATCCGTGCGGCCGCGCTATCAGGCAGCTAACAAGAAGGCGAAGAAGAGGATCCTGGACGAGTTCTGCGAGAGCACAGGGATGCACCGCAAGGCAGCGATTCGGCTCCTCAACAGACCCGGCCGGCCCAGGTCCCGGAGTCCCGGCAGGCCAAGGCAATACGGGCCGGAGGTCCTGGAGCCATTGGCTCTGGCCTGGGAGGCTGGAGACCGGATGTGCGGCAAGCTCTTACGGCCGGTACTCCCGGACTTGATCGACGCCCTCGAGCGACACGGCGAGGTTGCGCTGCCCGAAAAAGTCAAGGGCGACCTCCTCCATATGAGCGCCGCCACGATCGACCGGCGTCTGGGGCGCTATCGCAGGATGCGCCAGTCAAAGATGAAGAGGCCGAGTTCGACGGGCCTCAAGGCAGAGGTGCCGATCAGGACTTGGAGTGAATGGAAGGATGTGGCCGTCGGGTCGCTACAGGCTGATCTCGTGTTGCATTGCGGCGAGAGCACCGAAGGCTTCTACCTGACGACCCTCTGCCTCATAGACGTCGCCACGGGATGGACGGAGCTACAGCCGGTGTGGGGCATGAGTCAGATGGAGG
>DATLYJ010000052.1 GCA_035574915.1 Dehalococcoidia bacterium
CAGCGCGGAGTTGACCTTTACGGTCGCCGTGGCGCTGGTTGGGTTTCACTACGCCTCAATTCAGAAGCTCCTCAGTGGCCTGCAGGAAGCCGGCGTACTCCGACCATCGCACGGATTGCCGGCCTTTGACACCATCGTTCAGCCGCCACTGGAGGACTGACCGGCCGCAGCCTGAGCGCGGACCGGCCACAAGCTCTCCGGCTTGCTCATCAGCAGCAGCTGCAAGAGAGGCAACCAGGTGAAGGTGCGGGCCGTGGTGGCATCGCCGGTAAACGCAGCCTCGCCCCCGGCTGGCGACGGCAAACTAAGGAGTCTGCCCCATGCCCGCTCGCTGCGGGTGCTCCCTGTCGATGTGCTCTTCCAGGGCGTCGGGCCCTTCGAAGACGAGACCGCACTCCCCGCATGGCACCGTCTCGGCGACCTCAACGCCGTGCTCCTCCCTGAGGTGCCGCTCGAGTGATTTGGCGTCGCCGAAGTTGTGGCCGCATAAGCGGCAGCGCATGGCTCCGGCCGCTCGCGGGTGCATCTCCTGCTGGTGCTGACGCAGCGCGTCCTCGGTGACGAATTCCGCGCCGCAGTCGCGACAGGAGAAGTCGGGGCCGGGTCGCATTCTTCTCATCCGGACCATCGATTGTCTGCAACAAACGCAGTTCGTGCCGCTCGCAAGTCCACACTAGGAACGCTGGAGCCGCCCGCCAAGGGCCGATCGGATTGCGGTGCCGGACGGCCTCTGGGCGTTCTACGAAGTTCCGGGAGCGCACAAGGGAAGTCGCCCAGGCGGGTGCCTTCAGAACGGTTCGATCCGTGAAGTGAGAGTGCAGACGAGGTGTGGACTACGGCGGAGCCGCGGCCGGCGGGAGGTCAGAGGTTCGAACCCCATACGCAAGAGCAAGAGAAAAGCCCTCGGCCTAAGCCGGGCGCCTTTCTCTTGCCTTGACCAGGGGTTCGAAGCGCTCCCACTGTCCGGGCCGCACGATGAGCACCGGCGCCGCGCTCGCCTCTAGCACGCGCTGCGTTACGCTGCCGAGCGCGAACCTGAGGAAGCCGTGGCGACCGTGCGACGTCATGACGACTAGGTCGCACGGCTCCTCCTCCACCCGGGCGAGGATTACCTCCGCGGCTGGGCCCGTCGAAGGAGCGATATCGACGGGCCGCGCCGTCTCAAGCTCTAGCCGGACCTCCTCGAGGTACTTGCCGGCCACCAGCTCGTAGCTCTCGACCACGGCCGCCGGGATGCTGTCGGTGAGCTCGTCCGCCACCGTGACAGGAGTCACCGCACGCACCAACAGGAGGCTGGAGCCGAGACGCTCCGCCAGGCCCTTCGCGAACGGCAGCGCCTCCTCGGCGAGTGGCGAACCGTCTAGCGGCACGAGGATGCGGTCGAAGGAAGGGGGCGCACCACGCGTTGCCGGACCGATGGCCAGGACCGGACAGGGAGCGCCTCGAATGACTTTGTCGGCAACGCTTCCCATCGCCCAGCGCTCGAATCCGGTGCGACCGTGAGTCGTCGTGAGGACTAGAGAGACCCAGGGATTCTCCGCCTGGGCAAGGATAGCCGCGTAAGGCGTGCCTCTGGGGCACAGGGCCCGGACCGTGAGCCCCGACCTTTCCGCGAGAGCAGTCGCGGTCTTCCTTACGTATGCGGCCGCATCCCAGGTCTTGCCACCAAGGTCGTGCTCGGCTTCAGGGTCATCGACGTGTATGAGCTCCACATCGAACGGCGCGAGGTTGCGCAGCGCGTTCAGGTAAAGAAGGCTGGTCTCCGCCAGCTTGGATCCGTCCAGCGGGATGAGAATGGTTGGCGCCGGCATAGTGGCACCTCCTGGTCAGGGCCGGCGGGACGGCCCTCGATGCAGGCTACCTGAATTATCGCGACCGTCGCCTGCTGGCGTTGAGTGCCGTCCGGCCCTCCTCTCGCCGGCACCGTTGACATCCGCGCGCGACGTGCCATTTGGCGCTTGTAACCCCTCGGCGACGAGGCCTACCTTGGTCCTGTCTTCCGGCGCAGCAGACGTGTGCAAGGCCACGAGGCAGCGGGGACAACGATGGGGCAGAAAGCCGGGCGCGAGCCGATCGCCTTCGAAGACCTCACCACCCCGGAACAGCGGGAGTTCGGCGTATACCTGATCAGCTCGCCTGACACAGGGTACTCGCGACTCTTTACCGGCTCGTACCGCGCGGCTCGCAGGTTGGCGCGGGGACGCACCCGCTTCGGGCAGGTGGAACTCAGGTTCATCGAACCAATGGAGACGCCGGCGGTCGATTGAGCCGCGGCGCACGGCTGGCCGCGATCAAAGGCTAGTCTCCAACTTCTCAGCTCCCTGCCTTCCCAGTAATGTGGCAGTCGCGGCGACATGTGACATCTGGCCCTTCGCTGCTGTTACTCTCGGCCCTCAAGATCGCGCTTCCAGCGGCTGTACCTTGGGAGTGTCCACAGACTTGAGGAGGCGAACCATGTCTGAGTTCGAACCTGGGCCGCTCGACATCGTCCGGCCACGCAGGGGTCTGCGCGGACTGCGAGAGGAGATGCAGCGCCTGTGGGCAGGCTTCCCGGGGCTCTTCCCGGAGCCGCGGTCCTGGCGCTGGCCGTTCTTCGAAGAGCTGCGCATGCCTGCCGTCGACATGTTCGAGAAAGATGGATCGCTGGTCATCAAGGCCGACGTGCCGGGGATGAGCGCGAAGGACATCGAGATCTCAGTGAACGGCGACACGCTCACGATCTCGGGCGAGCGCAAGGAGGAGAAGGAAGTCAAGGAAGAGGACTACTACAGGGCCGAGCGCAGCTACGGACGCTTCACCCGCCAGATCGCGTTGCCCGCTGGGGTCGATACCGACAAGGCGGATGCGCAGTTCAAGGACGGGGTAGTCGAGATTCGCCTGCCTCTGAAGAAGGAGGCGCAGAAGAAGACCATCCCGGTGAAGTCCGCGGCCGGGTAGCCGCGGCCGCTGGAGGAGGACCAGGACGTCAGCGCGCAGGGCAATAAGACGGTGCCGCGACCATGCCGCCCTGCGCCTTCGGCCCACGTGGCCGTTGCCAGATGGCTCCGGGTCCTCCCGCCGGCTCGTCGAGCGGCGCTAGCCCTTGATGCAGATCATCGGCGTCAGCTTCGCGACCCGGCGGGAGAGGCCGGAGGCATGCGCCGCCTCCGCGACGGCGTCGACGTCCTTGTAGGCCCCCGGCGCTTCCTCCGCCACGCCGCGATATGAGCGCGTGCGGATGAGTATTCCCTGGGCGGCGAGGCTGTCGACGAGCGACCTACCCTGCCAGTGTTTCAGCGCCTCGTGGCGGCTCATGGCGCGGCCGGCGCCGTGACAGGAGGAGCTGAAGGAGAGCGCTTCGGCCTTCGCAGTTCCCACCAGCACGTGGGACGCCGTCCCCATGGTCCCACCGATTATCACCGGCTGCCCTGTCTCCCGATAAGCAGCCGGCAGTTCAGCATGCCCTGGTCCGAAGGCTCGCGTTGCCCCCTTCCGGTGGACGTAGAGCTCCTTCAATTCGCCGTCGATGTTGTGACGCTCTACCTTGCAGGTGTTGTGAGAAACGTCGTAGACCAGCGGCAAGTCACGGCCGGGAAATACACGGTGGAAGGCTTGGCGCACCAGGTGGGTGATGATCTGGCGGTTGGCCAGGGCGCAGTTGATCGCCGCCCGCATCGCGCCCAGGTACGACTGGCCGACGCCCGATTTGATGGGCGCGCAGGCCAGCTCCCGGTCAGGCAGCTCGATGCCGTGGCTTGCCGCCGCCAAGACCATCTTCCTCAGATACTCGGTCCCGATCTGGTGGCCGAGGCCGCGTGAACCGCAGTGGATGCTGACCACGACTTCGTCCTGGCGCAGGCGGAAGGTGCGTGCCGTATCCTCGTCGAAGACCTCCGCCACCCGCTGCACCTCCAGGTAGTGGTTGCCCGACCCCAACGTACCCATCTCGTCCTGCTGCCGCTTCAACGCCTGCTCGGACACCTGCTCGGGGTCCGCGCCGGCCATGACACCGTGCTCCTCAATGAAGTTCAGGTCGTCGTCGCGGCCGTAGCCCTGCTCGACGGCCCAGCGCGCGCCGCCAAGCAGCATCGCCTTCATCGCCTTGCCGTCGAGATGGATCTTGCCCCTGCTGCCAAGCCCCGCCGGCACGATCTGAAAGAGTGCGTCTGCCAGCTGCTCCTTTGCCTTCTCCACCTCACGAATAGTGAGGCCGGTGTACAGCGTCCGGACGCCGCAGGAGACGTCGAAGCCGACGCCGCCCGCCGAGATGACCCCGCCTTCGTTGGCGTCGAAGGCGGCGACGCCGCCGATGGGGAATCCGTAGCCCCAGTGAGCGTCCGGCATGCAGTAGGCCGCTTTGACGATGCCGGGCAGACTCGCGACGTTGGTAATCTGCTCCCGCACCTTCTCGTCCATGTCCTCGATGAGCGACTCGGTCGCGAAGATCACCGCTGGCACGCGCATCTTGCCCGTCGGCGCGATAACCCATTCGCATTCGGAGCGTCGTTCCAGACCTGCAGTGTTCATCGCTCGCCCCCCTTCGTTCAGACATCGACCACGCATTCGGCAATCCAGGCGCCGGCGTCCTGGCGCACGGAGAGGGCCGTGTAGGTGGCGCCCTTCGGCTCAACCGCCATTTCGAGGCGGCTCAGGTCCATGGGCTCACCCCAGGCCTTTGCGTGCAAGCGCGTCCCATCGATGCCGACCTCGAAGCGGCCGAAGAGCATCCGTCGCGTTGCCATCTCGTAAACCAGCGCGTTCAGCCAGTCGACGAGCAGCAGCTCCCTGTCAGGCGCATCGCAGCTGATCTCGACGGCCTCGTCCGCGTGAAGGGACGCCGGATCGACCACGATGGCCGTGAGCGCCAGGGCCGCCTGCTCGAACGCCCCTTCCAGCGTCGGCGCGACTCCCCGGACGCCGATGTCGGCTCCATGGGGAAAGTGCTCCCAGTAAGCTTCCTTTGCCGCCATTGCCGGCCCTGTGATTGGTGGCGCCGTCTTCTATCAGACTAGCTGGCGCCGTCCTCGGTCCTTAAGGGCCGTTCAGCATCCCCTCCGCGATCTTTGCGGCTTTTGA
>DATLYJ010000053.1 GCA_035574915.1 Dehalococcoidia bacterium
CCGTGGCCGTCGCACGACCGGCTGCCTTCTGGGGCAGACGTGCATGCCGGATGAAGCCGGCGGTCAGGGTCGCTATGCCGGCCAGGACGGCGCAGGCCATCGCCAGGACAACATAGCCGTCCACGATCAGGCCGGCGGCGCGAGCCTGGACGTCCCCCGTTCCCGCGGCCACGAACCTGCCGGCCGCTGCCACCACGCCTGCAGGGGGCCCTCCCATTTCGGCGAAGCGGCCTTCTGACCCCGTCTCGACCCGCGCAAGGTAAATGGCGCCAAGGAGGGCGACGCCGGCCGCCGTGCCGACGTTGCGCGCCATCGTAAGCGTCCCGGACGCCAGGCCTGACTTCGCCAGCGGTACGGCGCTGACCACGGCCAGAGATGTCGTCGTCATCACAAGCCCGATGCCTGCGCCCCGGAACAGGAACGGCAACAGGAAGCCATCGAGGTAACGGCTCTCGACGCCAAGCGTGAGCAGGTAAAGAAACGAAGAAGCCACCGATATGGAGCCAGCCATTACCAGCAACCTCAGGTGGTGGCCAAGCTTCTGTCCCACGACGCCCCCGGCGGGCATCAGGAGCGCAACCAGCGCCGTGGAGGGCAGGAAGCCAAACCCTGCTTCCAGCGGCGTCATGCCCCAGAAGTTCTGCATGAAGAGGCTGGTGTACGGCTGGGACCCGAAGACGCAGGCCGAGAACAGGAATGCGCTCACGCAGGCCATGACGAATGTCCGGCTCCGGAACAGCGAGAGGTCCACGAGCGGCGCCCTCGTCCGGCTTTCCACGATGGCGAAGGCCCAGAGAACCGCTGCCGCGCCAACCAGGCAGCCCAGCACTGTAGCCGACGTCCACCCGTCCGCGTTGCCACGGGTAATGCCGAGCATTGCGAGCAGCAGGCCGCCCGAAAGCAATCCAACACCAGGCCAGTCGATGGCCCGCGACGCGCCTCCATCGCGCGATCGCGGCACGTAGCGGAAAGCCATGACCAGCGCCGCTAGCCCCACGGGGACGTTGACCAGGAACACCAGGCGCCAGTTGTCGCCGTGCACCAGCAGGCCGCCCAGGACGGGCCCGAGGACGAGGCCCAGGCCCGAGACGCCGCCCCAGATACCCACCGCGAGCCCGCGCTCCTCGGCGGGAAAGGCGTTCGTCACGATCGACAGGGTCGCAGGCTGCATGATGGCTGCGCCCACGCCCTGGACCACTCGGAACGCGATGAGGACGTAGACGTCCGTGGCCAGGGCACAGGCAATGGAGCTGGCAACGAAGAGCGCCAGCCCGGCCATGTACACCTCGCGCCGCCCGAGAATGTCGGCGAGCCGCCCGCCGGCGACAGGCACGACGCCGAGCGTGAGCACGAACCCGGAAACGATCCACTGCGCGGTCCCAAGGTCGACGTTCAGGTCCCTCGCCATCGCCGGCAACGCCACGTTGACCACGAAGGTGTTGACCATGAGCATGCCCAGCCCAAGGCACGAAGCAGCCAGCGTGAGCCAGCGGGAGGGGGAGGGCCGAACGGCAGGCAACGAGGCCAAGGTCCTAAGACACGCGGCGGGGCTGGAAGGACGGCTCGCGCCCTTCGATCTGGTCGATGTGCATGCGGGTGTGGCGGTAGACCGCCCTGAGCATCTGCAGCACCGTGAGGTTGCCGAAGCCCGTATTGCGCCCACGCCGCTCCAATGCGGGCTCCGGAATGCTCTCGACGAGGGCCAGCGTCTCGCTGTGTCTCGCCTCGATAGCCTGCAACAGTGCTTCCAGCGTCCTCGTCTCCAAGGGCGGCGGGAACGGGTTTTGCTCCTCCACCCGGCGGTACGTGGCCCACAATTCGGCCAGGTCCGGCTCGTCTTCGAAGGCGGCGCGCGTCGCCGCCTTCGCCCAGACGTCTTCGACGAGCAGGTGGTGCTCCAGTTGCTGGAGGGCTGTCCACTCGCCCGCGGCCGGAGGCGACGCGAGCTCACTCTCCGCCCGCCGCCTTACGACCGCAACCAGCTCGGCATGATGAGACCGCAGCTTGTCGATGAGGTCCTCCCGTTCGGGCGATCGTGCCGCCATGCCGCACCTCCGGAGTGCCTACAGAATCGTATAGGGAGTAGCGTTCACTATACCCTCAGTCATTGACGGAATGTCAAGTAGCTACCTAATCTTGTAGCAAGAATGCCCAGGCGCTATGCCTCTCAGGACTACTGCCCCGTCGCCCGGACCCTGGACGTCCTCGGTGACCGCTGGATGATCCTCGTGATCCGGGACCTCCTGCGCGGCGCCACGCGCTACACGGACCTCCAGGCCTCGCTGCGTGGCATTTCGCCAAACCTGCTGTCCGACCGCCTCAAGCGCCTCGAAGCTGCCGGCATGGTCGAGCGCGTCTTCTACAGCGACCACCCACCCCGGGCCGAGTATCGCCTCACCGAAAAGGGACGCGACTTCGGCGCGGTCGTCAGGGCCATGTACGCCTGGGGCAGCAAACACGCTCCGAGGCGCGCCGGCGATTTCGTGCCTGCCCACGAGCCGTCAACCTGACGGACAGACGCGAGGTCACGGGCTCCGCCGGCCAACCCTGGTGAGTAGCAGGCGACGACTCGACATGAGCCCGCGCGTTCGCGGGCACGGCGGACGGCCCACCGCCTGGATGCTACGCGCCGTGTCACAGGGTGTCTGATTCGAGCGCGCGGAGCGCAGAGCACGCCTCGCGTGTCTGAAGAACCTCGCCGCCCGCGCATACGCGGCCGGAGCCGCTGGGTGGGAGGAGCGGACTTCGCGGCCGGCCGAAACGGCTGCCGCGAGCGTTCTGGCTGACAGGCTGACTAGGCGAGAGGCCGGCTAGCCGCTAGATGTCCAGGTTGCGCACTTGGGCAGCGTGGGCCTGGATGAACGCCTTGCGCGGCGCCACGTCGTCGCCCATGAGGTGGCTGAAGAGCCGGTCTGCTTCCATGGCGTCCTCGATGCCGACGCGCAGGAGGATGCGGCGCTGCGGGTCCATCGTCGTTTCCCAGAGTTGCTCCGAGTTCATCTCGCCCAGGCCCTTGAAGCGCGTCGCGACCTTGGCCTTCTCCTTTTGGATCAGTTCGTCGCGCTCACGGTCGCTGTATACGTAGCGCGTGGCCCGCCCGACCTGCATCTTGTACAGCGGCGGCTGGGCGATATAGAGGTGGCCTTCGTGGATCAGCGGCTGCATGTGACGATAGAAGAGCGTCAGCAGCAGCGTCCGGATGTGGGCGCCGTCCACGTCCGCGTCCGTCATGAGGATGATGCGGTGGTAGCGCAGCTTCGAGATGTCGAAGTCCTCGTCGATGCCGGTACCCAGAGCCTTGATGATCGCCGCGATCTCGGCGTGGCCGAACACGCGGTCGAGCCGTGCCCGCTCGACATTGAGGATCTTGCCCTGGATGGGCAGGATGGCCTGGAAGCGGCGGTCGCGCCCGCTCTTGGCCGAGCCTCCGGCGGACGGCCCCTCTACGATGAACATTTCGCAGTTCTCGGGGTCGCGGTCGGAGCAGTCTGACAGCTTGCCTGGTAGCAGGGTGCCATCCAGCAGGCCCTTGCGGATGACCAGGTCGCGGGCCTTGCGGGCCGCCTCGCGCGCCCGCGCGGCGGTGATGCACTTCTCGATGATCCGCCGCGCGTCCGACGGGTGCTCCTCCAGGTACTGCGACAGGCCGTCGGCGACGGCCGTCTCCGTCTGGCCCTTGACCTCAGGGTTGCCGAGACGTGTCTTCGTCTGACCCTCGAACTGCGGCTCCAGGAGCTTCACGCTGATCACGGCGACCAGCCCCTCGCGCACGTCCTCACCCGTCAGGTTCGGGTCGTCGTCCTTGAGGAGCTTGTTCTTGCGGGCATAGTCGTTCAGCACACGGGTGAGAGCGCTGCGGAAGCCAGTCAGGTGGCTGCCGCCGTCGATGGTGCTGACCCCGTTCGCGAAGCTGAATGTCGCCTCGTTGAACGAGGAGTTGTACTGCATCGCGCACTCGATGACGGTGCCGTTGATTTCCTTCTCGATGTAGATCGGCCGCGGGAACAGGACTTCGCGGTCCTTGTTCAGATGGCGGACCAGGCTCTGGATCCCGCCCTCGAAGTGGAAGGTGACCTCGGTGTCATCGCGCTCGTCGTAGAAGGAAAGCCAGATGCCCTTGTTCAGGTAGGCTGCCTCGCGGAAGCGCTGCAGCAGGAGCGCGGAGTCGAAGGTGACGTCCTGAAAGATCTGGTCGTCCGGTATGAAGGAAGTCGTCGTCCCGGACTCGGCCAGCCCGCCCGTGTCCTGGCCCCGGTATAGCGACTCCTTGACCTCCCTCACCTCACTGGTGGGGATGCCGCGGGCATAGGTCTGGCGATAAATCTTCCCGCCCCGGCGCACTTCCACCCACAGCTCGCGCGAGAGAGCGTTGACCACGGAGGCGCCGACTCCGTGCAGGCCGGTGGAGACCTTGTAGGCCTCGCCGCCGAACTTGCCGCCGGCGTGCAGCACCGTCATCACGGTCTCGAGCGCGGACTTCCCCGTGCGGGCATGCGTGTCGACGGGGATGCCCAGGCCGTTGTCGCGGACGGTGACCCAGCCATCTTTCGAGATATGTACCCAGATGCGGTCGCAGCGTCCGGCCATAGCCTCGTCGATGCTGTTGTCGACGATCTCCGTGACCAGGTGATGCAGGCCGCGCTGGTCGGTGCCGCCGATATACATGCCGGGGCGGCGCCGCACCGCTTCCAGTCCTTCGAGGACCTGAATATCGCGCGCGGTATATTCGAGCTCGGTGGCGGGTTTCCGTTCTGCTGCCATAGTTTGGGATGGCCTTCCCGGCGGGGAGGCTATCTTCTTAACCTCGTCCTGGTCGGTGTTCGCTCCCTGTTAGCCAGGGAAGGTCAAGGGGAGATGCCAGGGGCACACTGCATTCTAGCACAAATTGATGTTCAGCGTATACGCATGCCTTCGCAGACGAAAACGCCTGCAGCGTTGCCGGCCGATCTCTCTGCGGAAACATCCGGCTTCTCGCTGCTATATTCTCAACGTGGGCCTTCTGCAAAAGCTCCGCAATTTCCTCCCTCTTGGCCGTCCCCTTATTCCGAGGGACCCGATCTCCTACCGGGCGATTGGCGTTGTCCGTAACCGTGTCTCCGAGTACAGGACCGCGGGCTGGGAGGATATCCGCTCCGACATCTTCCTGCGCGAAGATTTAGCGCCGGCCCTAGAAGGTATCGAGGGCTTCTCACACGTCATCGTGGTGTTCCATATGCACACGGTATCCGACGATGATCGTCGCCTGCTGACCCTGCCGCTCGCCGGCGAAAATGCCGGCGAAATTGGCCTTTTCGCGACCCGCATCGCGGTCCGGCCGAACGCTGTCGGCGTCAGCGCCGTGCCCGTGGTCTGGAGGCGAAAAAACGTCCTCCGCGTGCGCGGGCTGGACGCCCTCAACGGGACGCCCGTCCTCGACATCAAGCCTTACCTGCCGCCGTATGATTCCATCCCCGGCGCAACGCTACCGGCATGGGCGCAGCAGGCGATGCAGCGGTGAGCCCCGCCCGGCCGGTTAGGCCCCGGGCTTTCTCCCGTGGGCGCCCGGAGGCCCGGAAAGATGAGGCCAGCCTCCTCGCGGAGGTCTTCGAGCGCCTGGAGGCCCGATATGACCTTGACCGTTGGCACTGGCGTGAAGACACGCCGGCCTTCGATATCTGCGTTGGGGCGATCCTGGTCCAGCACACGGCCTGGTCGAACGTCGAGAAGGCCATCGAAGGGATGCGCGCCGCCGGCGTCTTTAGGCCGGAGAGCCTGCTCGCCCTCCCGGAGGACGATCTCGCCCCTCTCGTCCGGCCCGCCGGCATGCCGGCGACCAAGGCGCGGCGCCTCAAGGCGTTCTTGGCCCTCGCGGCCGGCTACGGGTCGCTGGAGCGGCTCCTGGCGCTGCCGGCTGACCGCCTCCGCGCAGCGCTGCTGGGGACGCATGGCATCGGGCCGGAGACCGCGGACGTGATCGTCCTCTACGCGTCGAAGCAGCTGGCGAAGGTACATGACGCCTACACCCAGCGCCTCATGCGCCGGCTCGGCGTCGGCCCGGAGCGCGACGGCTACGACGTCTGGGCACGCTGGCTAGCGGAACGGCTGCCGGCGGAGGTGCGCCTCTACCAGCGCTACCACGCCGCCATCGTCGTGCACTGCAAGGAGACCTGCCGGTCGCGCCCGAAGTGTGGGGAGTGTCCGCTGCTCGACCTCTGCGCCTACGGGCGTGTCCAGGTGCTCCAGGCGTAGCCCCTCCGTTGAGGCCGCGACACGCCTCCTCCCCCGGCGTGCGGCCCTGTTCCCACGGCGGCTGCCGTCGCTAATCTGTACCGGAGATGGACCTCGCCCTCATTGGTCTCGCCTCGTCCGGCAAGACGACGCTCCTGAAGGCGCTCGCGGCCGGGCACCTGCCCCACGGCGGCTCGCCGAACGAGCCCGCCGTCGCCGTCGTGAAGGTGCCGGACGAGCGCCTCGACAAGCTCGCGGCCCTCGTCCAGGCGAAGAAGACCACTTATCTGGAGATGCGTATCTTCGACTTCCCCTCTTTCTCCGTGGGCAAGAAGGGCCCGCCGCCTCAGCTCCTCGGCGCCCTATCGACCAACGACCTCCTCGTGCATGTCGTCCGCGCCCACGGCGACGCCGCGGTCCCTCATCCCCTCGGGTCCGTCGACCCGGCGCGCGACATCGCCGCCATGGACCTCGAGCTCGTCCTGGCCGATCTGGGCATCGTGGAGCGCCGGATCGACCGCCTCACGACTGAGATGCGCTCGCTCCCCGCGGGAGCGCGCGGCGCCCAGGAGCGCGAGATGGCCCTGCTCCAGCGCCTGAAGGCGGCACTGGAGGCCGAGAAGCCGCTCCGGTCTGCCGGTGTCACGGCGGAGGAGCGGAGCCTGCTCGGCGGCTTCAACCTGCTCACGCTCAAGCCCATGCTCATCGTCCTCAACATCGACGAGGCCGATGCCGGCCGGGCGGGCGAGATCGAGGGCGAGTACGCGGACGCCGCGGGCCAGAACGCTGCCGTGATAGCGCTGGCGGCGAAGGCGGAGGCCGACGTCGCGGAGCTTGGGCCGGAGGAGGCCGCGGAGTTCCGCAAGGAGCTTGGACTACCGGGGGAGCCCGCCGCGGCCCGCGTGCTGCGCGCGGCGGTATCCCTCCTGGGCCTTGTCACCTTCTTCACCGCAGGTGAGAAGGACGCTCACGCCTGGTCAGTCCCCGCCGGCACGACCGCCGTCAAGGCCGCTGGCCGCATCCACAGCGACATCGAGCGCGGCTTCATCCGCGCCGAGGTCATCGGCTGGCAGGAGCTCCTGGAGGCGGGCTCTCACGCAGAGGCCAGGAAGCGCGGCCGCCTCCGCCTCGAAGGCAAGACCTACGAGGTCCAGGACGGTGACGTGATCAACGTGCTGTTCAACGTGTAGTCTTCAGCAAGGCTCCGGCGCCGCGCCCGCCTCATCCCCTCCCCGTCCGGTGGCGCCCGACTAGTCGCACGGCGCCTCTCCTGACAGAATGACGGCATGGCAAGACTGCCCTACCTCAACCAGGAAGACCTCTCCGACGAGAACAAGCGCCTCCTGCAGCGCCCGGCGAACCTCTTCCGCCTCCTCGTGCACAGTCCGGAGGGTTTCCGGAACTTCTCCCGACTCGGCGGTTGGATCCGGAACGGCTCCACGCTCGACCCGCGCCTGCGCGAGCTGGCGATCCTGCAGGTCGGCTACCTGACCGACGCCGCATACGAGTGGACGCACCACATCAAGCTGGGCCGCGATGACTTCGGCGTCTCTGACGAAGACATCCGCGGCCTGGTGATGGAGACCCAGGGCGGCGGCTCGGCCCTGCCGCAGCTCGAGCGCCTGGTGCTGCGCGCGGCAAGGGAGATGACAGACGAGTTGCGGGTCTCAGATGAGGCTTTCGAGGGGTTGAAGCAGCATCTGTCGGACGAGCATATCGTCGACCTCTTCCTGACCATCGCCTACTACAACCTCGTCGTGCGGATGATCCACTCGCTGGACGTCGACCTCGAGCCCGAGTACGAGCGCATCCTCCAGGAGTTCCCGCTCGATGTCTGAGCGCGGCGGCGCGAATGCCCTTATCGCCGTCGAGGTCTTGCGCGCCGCGCGCGAAGGGAACCCCGTTGCTGTCGCGACCATCATCGCGGCGCCGGAGGACGCGCGGCCAGGGGCCGGGGACAAGCTGCTGGTCCGCCAGGACGGCTCTACGCTGGGCCACTTCCCCCGCGGGCTGCAGGAGGCCGTCATCGAGGACGCGCGTGCCGCACTGACCGCCTTCCCGCGCATCGCGACCCAGTCCTTCTACTACAGGCCCGAAGGCGGGCGCATTCACCGCCTCGAAGCCAGAGGCGGCGCGGACGCGTATGAGGTGATGATCGAGGTCACCGAGGCTCCGGCCACGCTCCTCATCGTCGGCGGCGGGCACATCGGGCTCTCCCTGGCGACGATGGGCGCCCACCTCGGCTTCTCCGTCGCAGTAGTGGACGACCGCGAGATGTACGCCAACGCCGAGCGCTTCCCGATGGCGGACCGCGTGATGGCCGGAGACGTTGCCGCGCACCTCCGGGCCTTTCCCATCTCCTCGAACACCTACGTCGTGCTCGTGAGCCGCGGCCACAAGGTCGATGAGCTAGCCCTACGCGAGGTTGTCGGCCGGGGCGCCGCCTATGTCGGCATGATCGGGAGCAAGCGAAGAGTCTCGACGGTCCTGCGCCATCTGGCCGAGGAGGGCTACCCGGTCGCCGACCTCGAGCGGGTCTACACGCCCATCGGCCTCGACATCGGCGCAGAGACCCCCGAGGAGATCGCGGTGTCCATCCTGGCGGAGATCATCATGGTGCGCCGGGGCGGCAAGGGCGGTCAGATGCGAGAGGGCCGGCCGCCCATCAGGGCTGGAGCGCGGGCCAGCTAAGACTGTCCCCGCACCAGGCGCAAACACGCACCCGTACGCGATCTACCGCGCGCCATGCCGCGGCGTGGCGTCCAGCAACACCTCGTCGCCCTGGTCGACGAGGTACCCCTGGCATGAGCGCGGCCCGCGCAGGCCGCTGGAGGCCGCTACACCGCGGCTATCGCATCCGCGACGTCCCGCAGGCCGAGTTCTTCGAGTTTGGCGCGGGAGGGTTTCGCGGTCTCAAGGTCCCAGCCTGCCGCCTGCAGGTACTCCTGCTCAAGCGTCTTCACGTCCAGCGTGAAGTCGGCGTGGGGGCCGGCCCTGAGCGCCTCACCGTCGCCGCCCCAGACCCGGCCCGGGACGTGACGCTTGGTCACGATGTCGCCTTCGCGCACGGCAAAGGCCATGCGGAGGTTGGCGATGCGCTCGCCCGCCTTGAGTATCTCTTCGTTGGTCGTGTCCCAGCCGGTGGTCATGTTGATCCACTGGGGGATGCGGTTGTTCGGCGCCGCGGACATGATGAACTGGCACATGCCGGCCGCGTTCACGACGTGCATGAACTCGGATGCGCCCTTGTGGTGCTGGCCGCGGCCCTCGGCGACCGCCTTGTCCCGATTGCGGGGCGCAATGCCCCACTCCGGCCTGGCGCTGCCCTCGTACTGCGTGTGGCGCGCCGGTGTCGGGTCGAGCTTGTATGTCGTGTAGTACTCGGGGTTCAGCTTGGGGTCGTGCATCGGCAGCTCTTCGCCGGCGATGGCGATGGCGAAGCGCTTCGAGGCAGGGCCGATCTTTTCGGACGCTTTCGCGACGCCGTCGGCGAACAGCTCGCCCACGCCCTCACGCCGGCCCATCTTGTGCAGGAGCTCGATGACTGCATCGGTGTTGCCCCAGCGCAGGTCGATGCCGTCCGTGTCCTCCTTCGTGATGAGCCCGTTCTCGTAGCACTCCATGGCGAACGCCACCGTCGCCCCGGCGGCGATCGTGTCGACGCCGTACTGGTTGCAGAGGTGGTTGACGTAGATCAGCGACTCCAGGTCGCCGTTCAGGGTCATGGTGCCGAAGGCAGCCGCCGTCTCGTACTCCGGCCGGTGGGTGTTCTCCGGATACGGGTACTTTGGGTTCTCCGAGGCGAAGCTCTCGGCACCACACGCCAGCGGGCAGTGCCAGCAAGCGTACTTCTTCTTCATCCTGGCGTTGAAGTTGTCGCCCGTGAGCGCCTGGGCGGCCGGGAAGTCTGTGATGCCGGCCCCGCCCCAGTTCTTCACTGGCGAGTCGCCGGAGAAGGCAGAAGTGTTGGTGATGCCCGTCGTACCGTAGCTGCGGAAGAAGTTCGCCAGCGGCGCCCGGAACTCGTCCAGGGAGGTCCGCACCATCTGGAACTTGTCCTTGTCGCCCGCGATGATCGACCTGGACGCCAGCACTACGACGGCCTTGACCTTCTTCGACCCCATCACCGCGCCGAGACCGCTGCGCGCCGCGAGGCGCCCGCGCTCGTTGCAGATCCCGGCCATGAGCGAGAGGTGCTCGCCGGCCGGCCCGATGCAGGCAACGCTGGCTTTCTTGCCGTGGCGCTCCTTCAGCTTGTCCTCACAGTCGATCGCGAGCATGCCCCAGAGGTCTGAGGCGTCGCGGATCTCGACCTGGTCGTCCTGGATCAGCAAGTAAACGGGTGTCTCCGACCGTCCGTAGAAGAGGACGCCGTCCCAGCCTGCCAGCTTGAGGAAGGGACCAAAGTCGCCGCCGGCGTTGGCGTCGCCCCAGCCGTTGTTCTTGGGCGACTTCGCCACAGCCTGATAGCGGATGCCGAACAGGGGCGTGCCCGTGAGCAGACCCGGCATGAGGCCGAGGACGTTCTCCGGACCCAGCGGGTCGGCGCCGGCCGGAATGCGGTCGAAGAGCAACCGTGCGCCCAGACCGTAGCCGCCCAGGTACTCGCGATAGAGGTTCTCCGGAATGTGCTCGACCTCGGTCCGCCCCTGCGAGAGGTAAACGTTGAGGATCTTGCCGTTGAATGCCTTCTCGCCCTCTGCCATGCGCTCCTCCTGACCTACGGACCAGCTTTGCGACCGTCAGCCGAACGCGGGGACTGACTTCGGTTCCGGAATTATAGCCGAGGGCTGCGAATAACCACAGTGACGGCTTCCAGAATTCACCCTCGCGCAAGGAGCGGGGCGGGATTGCCAGCCGGCCAGACCGCGGCCCACACTGCTCTCGTGACCATTCCCATCAAGCTGGCCTATGCGGCCGCAGTGGCGGCCTTGCTGGTACTCCTTGTCGCCTTCGGGACGCGCGCCATCGCCGCCGCCCCTCAGCCACCCCAGTACCCTACGCCGCCGATTGGCAGACCGCCTGTCGTCCCGCCTCCGGCCACCACCGGCCCCCAGGCGCCCCCTGCCATCGTCACGCCGGTCCCGGACGAGCTTGTGCGTTACGAGCAGGAGCAGCGTGACTTCCAACGCGCCGTCGAGCGCTACGAGGACCGCCGGCGCGAGTACCGCCGCAACGTCTTCCTGGCGAGCGCCGCCGTAGCCATCGCCGCAATCGCGGGCGGCGCGGCGCTATGGGCAAGCTTTGACGCCCTGAGCCTGGGCTTCATCGCCGGCGGCTTTGCCACCCTGCTCTACGGTGTCCTGCAGGCCGGGAGCGACCTGGACGAAATCAGCCCGGCTCTGATCTTCGTGGTGGCGCTCGCCGGGTTCGCGCTCGTGCTCGGGGCAGGCTACCGCTGGCTCGCCTCCTCGCCGCCGAAGCGGTGAGCCGTCCGCTTCAGGCCAAGTCCTTTGCCATGCAGACGCTGAGCGGCGAGTCAACGTACTCGCCGAAGGGCTCGATGCGGCGGAAGCCAGCGCTCTCGTACACCCGTATCGCCTCCGGCTGCCGCACGCCCGTCTCCAGCACCAGGCGCCTCGCGCCAAGCCGGCGGGCCTCCGTCTCGAGCGCGGCCACAACCGCCTTCGCGACGCCGCGCCCGCGCGCTTCCCGGACCGTGTACATGCGCTTGAGCTCCGCCTCCGTCTCGGAAATCAGGCGCACGGCGCCGCACCCGACGGGCCGCTCGCCGGCGTAAGCGAGCAGGAATGCTCCCCTCCCCGGGCCTACCTCGTCCGGGTCCAGCCGGAAGTGGGTCGCTCCAGGCTCGGGATAGCGGCTCAGGAGCTCCGCGTCCAGCTCCCGTATGAGGGCCTGCGCGACCTCGGAGAGCAGGTCAGCGTGCGCGATGCGCAGCGCGGGAGCTTCCTTACGGCGCGCGATCTCCTCGGCGAACCAGTGCACGAACTCGAGTTGCGCCCGGTTCTCAGGCCAGGCCCGGGCGCGGCGTACTTCCGCCAGGGCCTCCTCGGCCCCCATTCCGAGGGCAATGAGGATGCACGAGCTCACGGTGCCGGTGCGGCCGATGCCGCCGGCGCAGTGCAGCATCAGCGAGGCGCCGGCCTGCAGCTCGGCCACAACCTCGTCGATCAGGCTCGCAAACCCATCTCCTCGCGCCGGGGCCCGGAAGTCTTCGATCGGATGCTCGATCACCCGCCAGGCGTGGGAGCCGTCGTTCAGGGCCTGGTGGTAGTGCGGCGACTTGTGCTCGATCTCGTCGCGAGGGTTCAGGCAGAGCACGGTTGTCACGCCCAGGTACTCCGCCTCCGCAATGTCCTGCTCGAATGGGCGGTAGCGGCCCGGCATGGACGAGAGGTAGAGGCGTCCAGGGACGCCGCCAGGGAGCGGCAGCGGACGAAAGCCGAGGCTGCCTGAGGTCACGAGCAGAGTCTTGCCGTCCCGATGCCCTACGCGCAAGCCGGGATTAGGGTTCCTGCTACGCGCCGCGCGCTCGCCCTTATGCGCCGGTCATGCCCCTTCGTCCTAATGTCGAACTCGGGGACAAGGAGGAAGATATGCCCGCGAAGACAGAGAAGCAGCGCAAGTTCATGGGCGCGGAGCTCGCGCGCAAGCGAGCCGGCAAGAAGACAAAGACCGGGATGAGCGAGAAGAAGCTCGAGGAGATGGCGAGCAAGAAAAAGGGCTAGAGTTGCCCTCGACCTTCGAGTTCCCTTGGCGCAGCTGGCGTTTCGAAGCCTGACGGCGGGAAAGCAGCATCAGGGCGGCCCGGGCTTTCGACTCGGCTCAGACCTCATAGGTCGCCCCTTCCCAGCCCGGCTTGAAGTCGAATGGGAGCTCCTGGCGCACCAGGTCCGCGCACAGGCGGTCCAGCATGTCATCCGAGTGGTCGGGGTCATGGTGAAAGCCGACCAGGCGCCTGACCTCGGCCGCGATCGCGAACTGGATGGCCTGGGTCATGGAGCTATGCCCCCAGCCGATGCGCGCCAGGTACTCTTCGTCCGTGTACTGGGCATCGTGGATGAGGAGGTCGGCGCCGAGCGCCAGGGCGTAGCCTGAGATCCAGTCCGGCCGGCCCGGAAAGACGCGGGCGCCGAGCGCCGGCTCATGGTCCGGGATGTACGTGAGCGCCTTGCCAGCCTCCTCGATGCGGTAGCCGACACTCGACCCGGGGTGGCAGACCAGGTCGGCGCACACCCGCAGGCCTTCGATCTCGAAAGGCTGGAGCGGTACGTCGTGCAGGGTGATGTCCGAAGGCAGCTCGCGCAGCGGGACGGGGAAGAGGGGCGGGGACAAGTATCGCCCCAGGCGCATCCGCAGGTTCATCGTCGTCGATGGCGGACCCCAAATGTGGATCACCCGGCCGGGCTGAAACAGGGGCGCGAAGAACCCGAGGCCCTGGATGTGATCGACGTGAAGATGCGACAGCAGGATGTCGATGCGTCCCTCTTCCGAGGCCAGCGCCAGACCGAGGCGCCGTATGCCCGTCCCCGCATCGAGGACCAGGGTCGCGCCTCCCCGCGAACGCACCTCGACGCATGCCGTGTTGCCTCCGTAGCCAACGGTCTCCGGCCCCGGCGCCGCGAGCGAGCCCCGGGTGCCCCAGAGCGTGGCCTTCATGGTTTGCTCTCCCACAGAAGCGCCACCGCGCCCAGGTGGCGGCCGCCCTGGCCTTCGATCGGGAAGGCAGTGACCTCGATGCGCCGCTTGACGCCGTCGAGGCCTGTGATGTTCATGTGGCGGTGGGCTGGCTGGCGCTTGGTCAGCGCGATCATCAGCGGGAGTTCTTCCGGGGGCAGGGGTTTGCCCTCGTCGTCGGTCTGTTCCCAGATCGTCGACCACTCCTCGGCCGTGAGTTCGCCGTGCTCCTCATAGCGGTGGCCGAGCACGGCCTCGGCCGGCTCGTTGTAGTAGAGGAGGTTCCCGCCCGGGTCGACGAGGAACACAGGCATGGCGAGATAGCTCGCCAGTTGCCTGGTGAGGATGATCTCGACCGCCTTCTGCGGCGGCTTCTCTCCGGCGCGCTCTCCGGCCATACGAGTCGTCCGCTCACTATTGGCGGGCGCCGCTCCCCTGTCAATAAGGCTGCTGGCCCCCGGCGGCGAGACCGAAACCAGACGCAACTGCCAGGTGCAGATCTCTAGAAGTCGTGAAGAGGTGGGCGGCTTGCGTCACCTGACGCGCGGGACCTAGCCCAGGGCGTCCTTTACCTTGCTCAGGATGCCCTTCGGCTCGCTCGGCGCCCCGCCGTCCAGCGTCGCGGCGAGCTTGCGCAGTAGGTCTTTCTGCTGGGGTGTCAGCTTCTTCGGCGTGTTGACCTGTACGTGCACCAGCAGGTCGCCGCGGCCGCCGCCGCGGAGGTGAGGAATGCCCTTGCCCCGCAGGCGAATGACCTCACCGCTCTGGGTACCGGGCTCCAGCTTGATCTTGTGCGTGCCGTCCAGGGTCGGGATTTCGATTTCGTCACCCAGCGCCGCCTGCGCGAAGTTGACATTGAGGGCTACTACGACATCGTCCTCGACTCGCTCGAACACCGGGTGCGGCTCGACGTTGAGCACCACGTAGGCGTTGCCCCTGGGGCCGCCGTAGGAGCCGAGTTCGCCCTCGTTCGTCAGCCTGATCTGCGACCCTGTGTCCACCCCAGCGGGTACCTTGACCTCGATGGTCCGCGAGACGCGCTCCCTGCCGGAGCCGCGGCAGTTCGTGCAGGGCGTCGGGATAATGAGGCCGTCTCCGCGGCAGCGGTCGCAGGAGGTGACGTTGATGAACTGGCCGAAGACGCTGCGCTGGACGCGGCGCACTTCGCCGGAGCCATCGCACGTCGGGCAGCGCTGTGGTTCCGTCCCCGGTTCAGCGCGCAAGCCGTTGCAGCGGGAGCACAGCTCCGTCCGGTTTATCGTCACCTGCTTGGTGGTGCCGAACGCCGCCTCCTCGAACGTAAGGTCCAGCCGCACCTGGATGTCGGCGCCGCGGCGCGGCGTGCGCCGCCGCGTCTGGGTCGCGCCGAAGAAGGCATCGAATATGTCGCCGAAGCCGCCAAAGGGCCCGAAGCCCTCGAAGCCGCGGGCCCCGAAACCGCCGTTTACGCCAGCATGGCCGAACCGGTCGTATGCGGCCCGCTTCTCGCTGTCCGACAGGACTTCGTAAGCCTCGTTGATTTCCTTGAAGCGCTCTGCCGCGCCCTCTTCCGCGTTGCGGTCCGGGTGGTACTGCATGGCCAGCCGGCGGAACGCGCGCTTGATCTCGTCCGCGCTTGCGTTACGCGGCACGCCGAGGGTCTCGTAGTAATCAGCTTTCTGAGTAGCCATCAACCATTCATTGTACCGGCGCTGGCAGAGTTCGGGCAGGCGGGCCGCGACCTCAATTTCGGCGGCTGTGACGCCTACGTTAGATGTTCGTTAGTCCGGCAACATTGGATTGATAGCAATCCTGGCGTATCCTGCGTGTGCGAAATGTCTTGCACAGGAGGTCGGGCAATGCGTCGCCTCTTCGGACTGGTCGCCGCTTTCACAGCCATCGCTGCGGTCGTCGCCCTCCGGCCCGGCGCCGAGAGGGCGGCGGTCGCTGTGCTTCAGACGAGCACACCTACCAACACGCCGCTTAGCACCGATACGCCGGTCAGCACGAACACGCCCACGGTCACAGCGACGGTACCCACCGCGACGCCCAGCGCGACGCCCACTTCGACGCCTGTCGCGCCCCCCGGGGGCCCGGAGCTGGGATTCCCCACCAGCCAGTGTGTTGGCGGGACCGTGCTCAACCCGGCATCGGCGAACGTTACGTTCACCTGGACCGGTCCGACCAACGTTTCCACGGTCTACCTGGACCTGAGCCTGTTTGACAACACCTTCGCGGACGGGACCTACATCACCGTCGTCCTGCCGCCTGGCACGACCCAGTACACCTGGAGCGGCATTCAGCCGGGCGTCGCGCATCACTGGCGCGTGACGGGCCTGGGGCTGAACGGCGACTGGGTCCAGTCAGCGTTCGGCCGCTTCACTCCCTGCGGCACGCAGAGACTCCTGAACATCCAGTACACGTGCACGGGCGCCGGCCGCGCCAGCGTCACCTTCCGCTGGGCGCCGGCCTCGTCGCCGGGCTTCTTCCAGTTCCTGGACCTCAGCCTGTTCAACAACGGCTTCGCGCCTGGCACCTTCCTGGGCGCGGGTCCGATGGTGCCGAACGCCCAGGGGCTGGTCTGGCCGGGCATCCTGGCCAACACCGTCCACTACTTCAGGGTGAACACCTTCTCGGTATTTGGCTGGGGGCCAAGTCAGACGGGTTCGTTCTTCGCCCAGTGCCCCTTCTAGCCAGCCCGGACCGGTAGAAGATGCCGACGACGGGCACGATGTCGACGACGTCCTCGTGGCGGCAACCGGCAGCCCGATGACCGGCCGCGGCCCGTCCCGCTAAGCCCTTGCCGGCATGTCCAGGCCCAGGACCCGGCGCAGTCCCGGCGCGATTTCCTCCGGCGTGCGGGTGATCGTGGCCTCGCGGAGACGCTCGCAGTAGTCCTCCACCTGCTTCCGGCGCAGCTCGTCCAGCTTACGCTTGCCCGCGGCCGGCGAGTCGTCCAGCAGGAGGATGAGGGCCTCGTTTTGAGGCGTACCATTGCGGATGTCCGACGCAAGCTGGAGCTCGCCGCGGAGCAACCACGTCATCACCGTGGAGCGCTTCTGGTGCTGCGTCTGCAGGTACCACTTCAGGTGGTCGAGCCCGTAGCGGATGTGCCGCCTGACGTCTTGAGCAACGTAGGCATACATCTTGCGCTCGGCTTCGTTGCGGGCAAGGGACAGGCCAGCGCGCTCGAGCAGGCTGAGGAAGAAGCTGGAGCGGACCGTGATGTAGGTGATCATCTCCGTGAACTTCATCGCGGAGAAGATCGCCCGGTGCATGGCCCCGGGCGCCTGGTAGCCCAGGCCCCCGCCGTTCGCAAGCGCCCGCTTGCGGAACGTCTCGGCGTGACGGGCGTAATCGAAGACCTGCGTCCCGAGGTAGAGCTTGACCTCATGGAAACCGTAGCTGATGCGCTCCAGCCAGCCGGCGATGACCTCGCAGCCGATGAGCGCGTCCTCCGCCCAGTGAGTCATGAGCTGGCAGATCGACTGCTCGATGTGGTCGGGCAGCGGCTCCATGGTCGACCAGGAGATGTCGTTCGCGGACGTCCAGCGCTCGGCGATCGCGTCCTCGTACAATTCGCGGCAGGACTCCGCCCAGACCTCGGCCTTGTCATAGATGGTGTAGCTGGCGAGGATACCGGTCTGTGGCGGCGGATAGGCGCCGCGGGGCAGGTCGGTCTCGATGGGCCAGCGGTCGGGGACGAAGCCGTAGGCGCCCACCTCGACATCGGCGAGCCGCAGGCCCTTCGTTCCGGGCTTGAGGCGCGGCAAGCGGTCCGTCGGCACCTTCGCCCAGGACATATCGAGGGCCGGGATGCCGCCGAGCAGGCGGTAGTTCGTGAAGCGCTCGTGCGCCGCCTCCGGCCCGATGCCCGAACGGATGGAGCGCTCGATGAAGCCGGCATTGACGCCGAGCGCCAGGCCTTCCTTCACGATGTCGAGCGGCCAGCCATGCTCCGCCGCCGCCCGCGCCAACGACTCCGGGACTTCCACCTCTGTTTTCGTCTCAGCCTGGGTCATCGCGCTCCTCCCTCACTGCCTGTAAACTCTGCTGACCTGAGTCGCACGGCGATGGACAGACGCCGAACCTTCATGCGTGCGCTATCGAATCGCGGCAGACTTCCCCGGGCGCAGCATTGCCGCGCCCCTACACAGCGACGCCAGGCCCGCGCCGACGCCGCAGTGCTGGCTGCCAGATGACCTCCCAATATACTCACTTTTCTTCACGTCCAGGCACCCATCGCTCGATCAGGGCTCGCCGTCTCCTTTTGCGCTCCCGCTGCCCGACGTAGGGGCGCAGCACTGCTGCGCCCTGGGGCCTCTCAACCCAGGACCACGCCTTCAGGTATTCCGCACTCTCGTCCCTTTCGGGATTCTCCGGATCGTAGCGCCAGTTGGCCGGGTTATTCGCAATGTACTCGCGAACGAGGTCGAGATCGCGATGATCCGTGACAATGCGGTCGTAGTAGTGTCGCTGCCAGATCGACATGGAAAGGCTGGCTTGCGCGCGAAGCTGCCTTGCAGATGCGGCCTTGAACGAACGGACGACCGCCGAGAGCGAACCCGGAAGCACCCGGCCCGGAATCGGGGTCCCATCCGGCCCGTGGTCAAGGAGGTGAAGGATGCCATGGATGTGGTTTGGCATGACGACGAAGGCGTCGAGTTGCACATGAGGAAAGTGGCTCGGGATTGCAGCCCAGCATGCCTCCACGGTTCCGTGGACCTGAGCACCAAGAAGGACCGGGCGGCGACCTTCCGTGCAGATGGTCACGAAGTATGCGCCTGGTGTCCGGTAGTCGTATCCGCGCAGGCGGAGAGAGTTACGTCGTCTGGTCAATGTCATGTGGTGATCGTCCGGGGCGCCCGGGCGCAGCATTGCTGCGCCCCTACACCTACACCGCAACGCCGGTCGACGGAGGGCGGCGGCACCGTGCCGGTCCCGCATGCCCTCGACGCTTGCCTAGGCGTCTAGAGGGTCGCCGGCGAGGAAGGCGGCACGGCGCTTCTCCATGTCATCAGCCAGGTCGGCAAGGCCACAGACGCGCAGGCGCTGCGTCAGCTCCCGGAACTGCTTCTGCCGCGCCGCCAGCAGCATCATGTAGCCCTCGTCGATGTTCTTGCGGCCTTTGGCGAACAGGATCGCCAGCGCCTCGGAGTTCGTGCCTCCGATGGCGATCCCGCCGTTGCCCTGGTTGGCGTTGCGGCCTTCGAGGTAACCGCGGATCTCGTCGTGGCGCCAGGGTTGCGTCTCCAGGAGATGCTTGACATGCATGACGCCGAAGGCCACATGCCGGCTCTCGTCCTGGGCGGCGAGGCGAAAGATGCGTTTCTCGGCCTCGTTGTTGGCGATGAGCTCGCCCATGCGGAACACGCTCTGCACCGCCCCCTCGCCGCCTATGTGCAACGTCGTGGTCATCTCGACCATGTCGGCGTCGTAGAGGATGCCGATCGCGCCGCCGGAGCCCTGGAGCAGGCCGGCGCCGTTGGCCAGCGCCCGCTTGCGGAAGACGTCCAGGTGCCGGGCCTCGTCCATGATCTGGGAGGCAAGGAAGAGCTTCGTCTCGTAATGGTCGTTGCTGATGTTCTTGAGCCATCGCCCGGGCACATCGCCGGCGATGAACTCGACCTGGTTGAGGAAAGTGCAGAGCTGGCACATCGCCAGCTCGACGTCATCGTCCAGTTCGGTCAACTCTTCCCAGGGGATGTCGGTGGCGGAGGACCACTGCCTGGCCTGGGCCTCTTCGTAGAGGAGCATCACGGACTCCGCCCAGGACTGGGACATCTCGTTCCAGCGCACTCCGATCCTGCGCGCGTTGGGCAGGGGCGCCGCGCCCCGCAGACGCATGTTCCAGTTGTTGGTCTCCGCGGGGATCTCGCCGTAGGAGCCCTTTTCGACGTCTTCCAGCGTCAGGCCGCGCCGGCCGGGCCGGGCATACATGCCCTGCTCCGTCGGCGGGTTCAGCCAGGACAGGTCTAACTGGACATCCGGCTCCTTGCGCAGCTCCTCGAGCACTTTCTCGCTAACGGGCATCGGTCCGCCTCCCGAAGAAGTAAGCCACCCCCGAAATTCGCACGATTGTGCGGATGCGCGGAGGTTATCACCGGCGCCAGAGGCTGTCAATGAGTATGGCGCCGCCGCGATTGCGAGCGCGTTACGGTCCCGGCCAGTCCGGCCCGGGGTCAGGCCTGGCGCCGCAGCGGCACTTCGACCGTGACCGCCGTGCCCTTTCCGGGCGCCGATTCGAGCGTGAAAGAGCCGCCGAGGGCCTCCGCGCGGTCAGCCATGTTACCAAGGCCGCGTCCCGTCGCGTGCTCCCGGTCCTGCATGCCACGGCCGTCGTCCGCGACCTGCAGGGAGAGCCGGCCTCCTTCGCGAGAGAGGGACACCGTGACCGTGCGCGCCTGCGCGTGTTTGCGGACGTTTGCCAGCGCCTCGTGCGCGATGGCGAACAATTGCGACGCCTGTTCTTCGGTCAGGCTGTCGGCGATGTGCTCATCGTTGACCCTGAGGTCTACCGTCATGAGCGTGTTGACGCGCGTCTCCATCACCAACTCGCCGAGCGCGGTCACCAGGTCGGAACCCTGGAGCCGCAGGGGACGGAGGTCGAATATGTAGCTCCGGATGTCGCGGATGATGGCGTTGATGCGCTCGATGGCCTCGTCCAGCTCTTCCCGGACCTCCTCCGGCTCCGACTGTACCCTGCCGATGCAGTCCTCCAGCTTCAGGCCCAGGCCGTACAGCTGCTGGATGGTGCCGTCGTGCAGGTCCATCCCGATCCGCTCGCGCTCGCGGAGGACGGCCATGTCCTGTACCTGCTCATAGAGGCGCGCGTTCTGGATGGCGACCGCCGCCTGCGTCGCGAACGCCTGGATGGCGCGCTCGTCTTGCTCGGTGAAGGCGCCGTCCTCTTTGTCTGTCAGGTAAAGGTTGCCGACCACGCGGCCCTTGTAGAGCAGCGGCACGCCAAGGAAGGAGTGCATACGAGGGTGCCCTGGCGGGAAGCCCACTGCGTGCGGGTCCGAGGCGATGTCCGCCGTCCGGTAGGGCATTCCTGTAGAGAGCACATGGCCGATAAGCCCGCGTCCGCGCGGGATGTGGCCCATCCGTGCCCTCTCCTCCTCGCTTACGCCAGAGGTCACGAAGTCCACGATGGTGCCGCTCTCGTCCAGGACGGCTAGGGCGCCGTACCGCGCGCCCGCGACCCGGCGGCTAGCCTCCACCACGTCGTGAAGCACGGCCGCAAGCGAGAGGTCCGAAGTGATCTTCACGCCGGCCTCGTAGACGGCCTGGAGGCGCTCTCCGGACACGCGCAGCTCCTCGTTCTGGGCCAGGAGCCGGCGCCGCAGCGGCTCGAGGGCCGAGAAGACCAGGCTCGAGAAGAGACTTACGCCGGCAATGGCGATCCCGGTCGCGATGAGCAGCGCTGGCACGCTGGACAACTTCTTGACCAGGACGAGGTCGGTGAAGGCGAGGAGGAGGAAGATCGAGACGGCCGGCAGTGCCACCGTAACCAATCGGATACGGCGGTAGACGGCCTCCTCTTCCTGGGGGAGGTCAGGTCTGGGGCCCCCGGCGCGAGACATCCCACTCTAGCTTAGGCAGCGCAAACCGAGCCCCAGTAGGGCCGCTCGGCCCTAAGTCGAGTGCCGCGCTACAGGTAGCATAAAGTCCAGCGCGATGCTCGAAGCCCTGCCTTACTGGCTCCATCTGATCGCGGCCGCCGCCTGGGTCGGGCCCCAGCTGATGATGTTCCTGGTGGTCGTGCCCGGCCTCGGCGCTCTCGACACCGGCACGCGCGCCCGCTTCCTGGCGCGCATCAGCGTGCGTTTCGGCTGGCTTGGCGCCGCTTCTCTGGCGCTCCTCTTGCTGACCGGGATCGACAACATCGACCGCTATGCGCCCGGCCGCATGTTCGAGTTCCGCTACGGCTATATCCTCGCCGTCAAGCTCGCCCTCTTTGGCATAGTCACGGTGCTGACGGCGCTGCACTCGCTGGTCGTCGGGCCACGCTTGCTCCGTCTCCAGGAGCTGGCGGCGCACTCGCCGGACTCGGCCCCCGGCCTGCCGCGGGCCCGCCGCGCCTCGGCCCTGCTCTCCGCGCTGACTCTGGTGCTCTCGCTCGCCGTGCTCTTCTGCGCGGCCCTGCTGCGCAGCCGCTGGGCCTTCGGGCCGGCCTGAGCCGTCAGGCGACCTGGAACCTCGAGTTTCGCCCGACCGCCTCCATAGCCTCGTACAGCCGGTCGAACTCGGCGGCCGTCATCGTGCGGTCGAGCAGCGGCAGGTAGAGTTCCTCCTCCTTGGCGAAGTGCGCCTTCACCAGGGCGTAGAGGCCGTACAGCACCCTCCGGGCCTCGGTCCGTACGTTCCTGGGCGGCTCTTCGCCGTCCGCGAGTCCGGCCCTGAGGACGCCGAGCTCGTTCGCCAGCGTGCCCACCTCGACGTGGTCACGCGTCATGGTGTCTGTGGCGTGCTCGGACCCGAGGGCGCGCGCGACGGCCGGATAAAGCACGCGGTCTTCGGCGCGGGCATGGGGGATGAGATGGTTCTCCAGGAAGAGGTAGGCGTCCTCCAGGGCATCCCGTAGCTCGTCTGGCGGTGCCGTGTCGATTTCGTCAGCAACGGTCCTCAGCTTCTCGATCTCGGGCAGGAGATGGGCGTGCTCGTCGCGAAGTTTCTGGGTAGGCAGGGTCATAAGCGCCTCCTCCTCCGCTCTCTTCACCAGAGCCTAAGGCCGGCGCCGGCGCTTTCGAAGGGCCATCAGGCGCGGCCCTTGACTGCCGAACGGCAGGTAGGAATTGTCTGGTCGGACGGCAGGAGGATGACGCGGAGGCTAGCGTACCCTGGCGGGCGTCAGGCTGACAGGAACGCCGTTACCGTCCGGGCGAACTCCTCCGGCTGCTCCAGGTCGAAGACGTGCCCGGCATCGGGCACCTCCAGGAGCCTCGAGCCGGCAATGGCCGAGCGCCAGAGATCGCCGTAGTAGCGCGGCACGACGCGGTCCAGCCCGCCGACGACGATGAGCGTCGGCGCCTTGATGCGCCGCAGGCGGCGCTCGATGCCCGTGTCCGGGATGGGCCAAAGGAACTTGGCGCCGGCGCGGAGGTTCAGTTGCTCCTCCACGAAGACATCGATCCGGTTGCGCCCGGCCACCAGGAGCTCCTCGCGCCGCGCCGGGTCCGCGAACAGCACCGCGGAACCCCGGCCGGGCGGCTGGGCGAAGGGGTCCTCCCCCGGCGCCTCCTCCCGCCACAGGCCGAGCGGGTTCACCAGAGCCAGCCGCCGCACGCGCTGCGGCGCCAGGGCCGCGAGCTCCGCAGCGATCCAGGCGCCAACGCCGATGCCGGCCACGTGGGCAGACTCGATGCCCAACGCGTCCAGCAGGTCCAGGTTGAACAGCACCAGGTCCAGCCCGTTGTCGACGCTCGAGAGGTCGTCCTTTGCCGGGCCCCAACCGGGCTGGTAGGGCGCGATGACATCGAACTCGCGGCTCAGGGCCTCCAGCGATGGCTGCCAGCCCGCGAGCCCGGCGAGATGGTGCAGGAAGAGCAGGGGCTCACCCCTGCCTGCCCTGTAGTAGCGCGCTTCCAGGCCGGAAGGCGCCAGCGTGATCGTCTGCATTTCAGCCATCGATAACCCCCGGCACACCGCCCCTGCGGGCTTCAGCTCCAGGCTCCGTAAATGAAGCCGCTAGTTTCATGAAATAGGCCAGACAGTAAGCGGCGAAATCAGTGGCAATCCGGCGAAATTCCCGTCATGCCTCCGCCGTCTCGCGTGCGCGGAATTCGCGCGGCGCGACCATCTTCTCTTTCGGCAGTGGCTTCGGAGACCAGTGGTCTTCGTAGCCCTTCCAGATGCTGCGGAGGTTCGGGATGACCTTGCGCGCGAAAAGCTCCGAGCTGTAGGCGCACTTGTCCACGGGCATGTCGCCGATGTGCATCAAGGCGACGATGTGCCCGACCTTCAGGCGCTTCGCCAGGTTCTCCATTTGCTCCGAAACGGAGTCCGGGCTGCCGGCGATGATGAAGCCCTGGTCGATGAGCTCCCGCCACGAGAGCTTCAGCGCCACCGCCGAGCCGCTGGCGCCCGGTCCGCCGCCGACCTGGGCCTGGAAGCCGGCGCGGATCGTGGCCTCCGTGCGATAGCCCGGCGCGTCCGCGAAACCCGGGTAGACGTGCAGGCAGCGCTCGAAGAAATAGCGCACGTGCGACTCGTACAGTTCCTGGGCCTCGGCGTCCGAATCGGCGACGACGATCTGCTGGGCGAAGGCCCCCTGATAGGGGTTGAAGTCCTTGCCCAGGGCCTCCACGCGCTGCCAGAAGCCCTCCATGAGCTGTTGCCCGCGCAGATAGCCGCTGAAGCTGAGGTAGCTGTAGTTGTAACCCCTCTCCGCGCAGAAATCCCAGGTCTCAATCGAACCGCCGCCGGGGATCCAGATCGGTGGGTGCGGCTTCTGGATCGGCTTCGGCCACGTGTTGACGTAGCGCAGCTTGTAGTGCTTGCCGTTCCAGGCGAAGACGTCCGGGTCGGCCCAAGCCCGCAGGATCAGGTCGTGCGCTTCCTGATACTTCTCCCGCAACGTCGCCGGATTCGCGCCGAACGCATAGTTGTCGTCCATCGACGTCCCGACTGGGAAACCCGATACGAGGCGGCCGCCGGAGATGACGTCGAGCATGGCCATCTCCTCGGCTACGCGCGTCGGCGGGTTGTAGAGCGCGATGGACTGGCCGAGGAGCAGTATCGTGACGTCTTGAGTGCGCCGCGCCAGGGTCGCCGCCATCAGCGCCGGAGAGGGCATCATGCCGTAGGCGTTCTGGTGGTGCTCGTTCACCCCGACACCGTCGTAGCCCATCTCCGCTGCCTGCTCGAGCAGGTCAAGGTAGTCGTTGTAGACCTTGTGGCCGCGGACGGGGTCGTAAAGCCGCGAGTCGACGTCCACCCAGACGCTGCGATGCTTCTCGCGGAAGTCGTCGGGCAGATACGGCCAGGGCATGAGGTTGAAGAAGTGGAATTTCATCTTGCAGTCCTCGGGTCTCGCTGCGGTGGCGTGCGGGCGGCAGGGCTGCGGAGAGTATAGCTTAGCCGCCGCCACAGTCACCCTTCTCCGCGACAACGCCAGCCTCCCCGGGCTGGGCACTCATGAAAGGAGCCGATAATCTCTGCTCACGAAACCGGAGGAAGCTATGAAGTACGGCGCCATGATGTTTCCGACCGACTACGCAATCCCGCCGGGCGAGCTCGCCGCGCTCCTGGAGTCGCATGGCTTCGAGTCGCTCTTCTTCCCAGAGCACACCCACATCCCGGCCAGCCGCCGCACGCCCTACCCGGGCGGTACCGACCTTCCCCAGGAGTACTGGCACACTTACGACCCCTTCGTGGCCCTGACCGCCGCGGCGATGGCCACGACGCGCCTCATGGTCGGGACCGGCATCTGCCTGGTCATCGAACGCGACCCGATTACCACCGCCAAGGAAGTGGCCAGCCTCGACTTCCTCTCCGGCGGCCGCTTCCTCTTCGGCATCGGCGGCGGGTGGAATGCGGAGGAGATGGAGAACCACGGCACGGACTTCAGGCTGCGCTGGCGCATTCTGCGCGAGCGCGTCCTGGCGATGAAGGCCATCTGGACGCAGGACGAAGCCGAGTTCCACGGCCGCTACGTAGACTTCGACCCCATCTGGTCCTACCCGAAGCCCGCGCAGAAGCCACACCCTCCCGTCCTCATGGGCGGCGACGGGGCGACCACCTTTGACCGCGTGATCGAGTTCTGCGACGGCTGGATGCCGATCCAGCGCGGCCGGTCAGGCGCCGACCGCCTGATCGAGAAGGCGGCAGAGTTGCGCCGCCGCGCGCAGGTCGCCGGCCGCGACCCGGACACTATCTCGATCAGCGTCTTCGGCGCCACGCCCGACCGCGACACCGTCCGGCGCTACGAGGACGCCGGGGTTGAGCGCGTGATCTTCGGACTACCGCCGGCTCCGCGAGAGGCGGTCGAGCCGCGGGTTGAACGCCTGGCGGAGCTAATCCGCTAGGCAGGCCCGCGCGGCCCAGCGGCACGCCACCCGCGCACCGGGACGAGGCGGCCAGGCGCCTGCCCCGACCTCTGCAGGCTCCCTTCGGGGAGGTCCGGCGGCCGTCGGCGGCGTTTCGGGCAGGCCTGCGTCAGGTCCCCGTAAGGGCGCCTCCCTCGAAAAAGGCCCGCGCGCCGTCCAGGACGAAGTCCACCGCGATGGCGAAAAGGACGATGCCCACCAGGCGCGCCAGAAGGCGCAGGAACGGCGCGCCAAGGAGCTGGAACAGTGCTCCCGCCGCCGCGAAGGCCGCGAACGACAGCGCGAGCACCAGGCTGAAGGCCCCGACTGTCACATCCTGCCCGAGCGTGTCCGAAAACGAGATCGTCGCCGCCAGGGCGCCGGGCCCGGCGATAAGAGGCGTGGCCAGCGGCACCAGCGCCAGGTCCAGCGGGTGCGAAGGCGTCCCGTCCCCTTCCGCCGGCTGGCCTTCCATCACAAGCCGGTAGGCGGACGGCAGCAAGAGCAGTCCTGCCGCGACCTTGAAGCCGTCCTGGGAAATCCCGAGGAGGTCCAATCCCTCGTGACCGCCGAGGCTGAACGCCGTCAGCATCACGAAGGCCGCCCCGACCGCTACCGCCGCCGTCAGGAGTCTGTCGCGTTGGCTGAGGGTGCGGGTGAACAGGTGGAAGACGAGCACGTTGCCGACGGGGTCGATGATCGCGAAGAAAGACACGAAGGCCCGTGCAAGGTCGTCCATTGGCGCCAGTTTATGCCCACCCGCCGATCACGGGGCCGTCTGGCCGGGGCAAGACCACCCCCGGAACGGCGTTTCCGGCTGGAAGGTCACCGGCCGATTGGCTTCTTGTTGAGCCCGGCTGCGGCAGAGTTGGGTTGGCGGAAGCGAGCCGGCAGCGCGGCCCTGGTCTCCCCTAACCCGCCACCTCGTCCGGCTCCAGGCGCGCGCCCGGGCCCAGCCGCACGCCGCGCTTCACCTTGGCGCCGTCGGCGAGGATGGCGCCCTCCACGACGGCGCCATCGCCTACCCAGCACCCCTTGCCGAGAATGCTGTCGCGCACGACGGCCTCTGACCCGACCTTGGCGTTCGACCAGATGACGGAGCGCTCGATGACCGCCTTGTCGCGCACGTCGCAGCGGTCGCCGAGGACGGACGGCCCGGCGAGCCGCGTCATCCCGCCCACCCGGCAGGCGCGGCCCAGGATCACGCGCCCCTCCACCCGGACGTCGTGCCACACCTGGCTCTCGACACCCACCGAGGGGTGGCCATCGCGCAGGTCGCCGGGCAGCCACTGGGGGATCCGGCCCTTCAGGAGGTCATAGTGGAGCTGGAGGTAGCGCTCGGGTGTACCCACGTCCATCCAGTAGGCGTCCGAGGGGTAGCCGAGAACCAGGTAGCCGTCGGCGATGAGCAGGGGAAACACCAGCTGCTCCAGGGAGCGGTCCATCTTTTCGTCCGGTATGTGTTCCAGCACCGAGGGATCGAAGATCCAGGTGCCGGCGTTAGCGAAGTTGCTGGGCGCCTCGCTGCGCGGCGGCTTCTCTACGAAGCGCGTGATCCGGTCCGTCCTGTCCATCTCGACTACGCCGTAGCCGCTGGGGTCCTCCACCTGCGCCAGGGAAATGCTGACGATGGCGCCGCGCTCCTTGTGGCGCGCCGCCATGTCCGCGACGTCCAGGTCCGTGATCACGTCGCCGTTGCAGACGAAGAAGGGCTCATCGAAGCCCTTTGCCGCCTGCTTGACCGCAAGGCCGGAGCCCAGCGGCTCCGTCTCGTAGCAGTAGGAAATCTCGAGGCCGATCCCGTCTCCGTCGCCAAGCTCCTCCTCGATGCGCTTCTCCTGCGCCGAGGCCGCGAACACCACGCGGTCCACGCCGTGGCGTCTCAGGTTGTCGAGCAGATGGGAGATCAGCGGCCGGTTGAGGACCGGGATCAGTGGCTTGGGGACCGCGTAGGTCAGGGGACGCAGCCGCGTCCCGCCCCCTCCGACCAGGATCACGGCGTTCATCGCGGCAAGACTACGCGGCGGCCGCGGCTGAGTCCAGAGGAGGCTTCATCATCCCTCTGCGGCGCCGCTTCCTTCCCCGCTCAGGGGCTCGCCTGCCTCTGCGATGCGCTTGATCTCGGCCAGCCTGCGCTCCCAGGCGGCGGCCGCCTCGGCAAGCCAGCGCGCCGCGAGCTGCAGGCGGCCCGGACGCACGGAGTACAGCACCTCGCGGCCGGACCGTCCAGCCTCGACGAGGCCGGCGTCCCGCAGCACCGCCACGTGCTTGGCCACCGCCTGGCGGCTTACGGGGAACTCCCGCGCCAGCGTGGAGACGCTCGCCGCTTCCCGGTTGCCGATGGCAACGAGGACCCGCAGGCGCGTCGCGTCCGAGATCGCGGCGAGCACGCGCGGCACGTCGGGAGGAGGCGCATTCATGCTGACTCGGCCTGTTCCTTGAGGGCCGCGAGGGCGCCCACCCAACCCTCGGCGTTCTGTCCCGCCCCGTCGCGCCGGAGTCCTTCCGGCGCATCGAGGCCATCGAAGCCGCTCTCCACGACACGCAAACGCACCTTGCCTTCCTCCTCGGACAGCATGAACTCCACGAGCGTCGTGTTGCCTTGCCGGGGTGCTTCGCCCTTGTAGATGGGATAGGGAGCCCAGCGATAGGAGAGGTACCGCATGGGTTCGATCCTGACCACCTGTTGGTGCAGCCGCGTATCGCCCATCTCGAAGATGATGGTGGCGCCCTCTCTGAGATCGAACGCCGCCTGGTCACCCTCGCCGACCCAGTTGAGGGGGTGGGTAAGCACCTGCCAGACCCGCTCGAGGGTCGCCGAGATCATGATTTCGCGCTCGATCCTGTCGCTGTCCATCGCGCCTCCTATCGTGCTACCGGATGGTTGCACGGCTTGCCCACGGATTGCAACCATTCGGTTGCATTTATGCCGTTCGCGCGTGGCGCCGGAATGCTTTCGATTCGACCCCGCCCGCGGGAAAGACGCGCCCCTCAGTCCCGTCCGAAGGGATGGCGCAGGCGCAAAAACGCGTAGCGCAGCAGCGCCCGCCACAGCGGTGACCGCGGCCGCTGGCACAGCGCGGTCAGGGCGCTGCTCAGGCCTTGAGTCAGCGGTGGGCCATGTCCGAAAAACCCGGCTTCCGCCCCGAGCGCCGCGAGCCGCTCGAGTCCGCGCTCGTAGGCGTCCGAGTCCTCATTGCTGAAAGCGATGGGCCGGCTGAGCCGGTCGACGTTGTTTATCGCCATGTCGCCGAGAAAGAGCAGGCCGCGCGCCGGGACGTAGTAGCTGAGGCTGCCGGCCGTATGCCCGCCGCAGTGCACCGCGCGGATCCCGCCCGGGAGCTCTTCCCCATCCTCGAGCAGCCGGTCGACGATCGCGCCTCCAAGGTTCAGGGTGCCGCGCACCACCCGCAGTTCGCCGACGACCTCGGTCTCGGCAGCGTGCGCGCACACCTCCGCGCCGGTCCGCTGGCGCAGGTAGGTCGCTGCGCCGCAATGGTCCGGGTGGCGGTGCGTGAGCAGGATGCGCTGGAGCGCGTCAGGCGGGTGTCCCAGCGCGGCGAGGAAGTCGATGATGGCCCGCCCCGAACCCGGTAGGCCGCAGTCGACCAACGTCAGGGGGCCGAAGGTCAGAAGGTAGGCGTTGGCGCCTCGGACCCCCGGTACCCTGTGGACTCCCTCGACGTGCTCCAAGTGTCCTCCGGCCGCGAAGACCTGCGCTCTGGCAAGGCCGGGCTTAGCGGCAAGGAATATCATTTCACTGTGAGCATCATTCGCGACAGGGGCGCCCTCGCCGGGATTGCGGCCGCCACGGCGGGCATCGTACTGCTCACGGCTCTCCTGGCGCCCTTCCGTTCGCAGGTGGGCACCCTCAACGAGGGCCTGTTCTACCTCCTGCTCACCCTGCTCATCGCCTCGCGGTTCGGCCGCATGCCCGGCATCTACGCCGCCATAGTCTCGAACGCCTCCCTCAACTTCTTCTTCGTCGAGCCCCTGTACCGCTTCGAGGTCGCCGAGCTCCGCAACGTATTCGGCCTGGCAATCTTCCTGGTCGTCTCCGTAATCGGGAGCTCCATGCTCTCGTCGGCCCAGGAATCCCTGGCCGAGGCGCGGCGCGTGCAGGCCCAGACAGAAGTGCTGCTGCGCTTGAGCCGGTCGATGATCGGCCAGACGGAACCTCAGGCAGCGCTCGATGGGCTCGTGAGGCAGGTTGTCGAGGCCTTCGGGGCGAGCGGCGCGGCCGTTCTTACCCTGGGGGCGTCCGGCTGGGAGGTCCTATCAGCCGTTGGCGGGCCCGCGGCCGCACGGCCCCTGACGCCTGAAGAAAGGTCGATGGCCGAGCGGGCGCTGCAGCTGCGGGCCATTCAGGGCGTCGGCCAGACGGGGTTGCGGACCTCCCGGCTGGCGAGGGTGGTTGGCGGCGCGCCGCCGTCGCGGCCGGGGCCGGTGATCATCGCGCCTCTCGTCCTCGGGGACGCGCCCCTCGGGGTCCTCCGCCTCGACGGGCCCGTCCAGGCCCCCGCCTTTCGCGAGCGGCCCCAGGAGTTGCTGCAGGCCTTCGCCGGCGAAGCCGCGCTGACGCTCCAGCGCCTCGCCCTCCAGCGCGCGGCGGCGCGCAGCGAGGTGCTCGAAGAAGCCAGCGAGGCGAAGACCAGCCTCATGATGTCCCTCTCCCATGACCTGAAGACCCCGCTCGCGGCGATCAAGGCCTCGGTCTCCAGCCTCCTGGACAACTCCGTTGACTGGCCGGAGGCCGACGTCAGGGCGTTCCTCGAGACCATAGACTCCCAGGTCGACCGCCTCGACCGGACGATCTCCGACATCCTCGACCTCAACCGCCTGGAGTCGGGCGGCGTACGTCCCCTTCTTCGCCAGGTCGAGGCGCGCGACCTCCTGGAGGACGCGCGCGAGCGGTGCCTGCCGCTCACCCGCGGCCGCACGGTGGAAGTCGACGCGCCTTCGGGACTCACCCTGGTGGTCGACCCATCCCTCGCCGTCCAGGCCCTGGTCAACCTCCTCGAAAACGCCGCCAAGTACTCGCCCGAGTCCGGCAGGCTGCGCTTGTCCGCGTCCGCGCTCGACGGCGACGTCGAGCTCGCGGTAGAGGACGAGGGCCCCGGCATCCCGGAAGAGGACCTGCCACGCGTTTTCGAGCGCTTCTACCGCCTGCCGCGTTCCGGCGGCGATGCGCAGGGCACGGGCCTGGGCCTTGCCCTGGTGAAGGCCTTCACGACTCTCAGCGGCGGGAGCGTAGACGTGGCCTCCGGGCCTTCGGGGTCCCGGTTCTCGCTGCGCTTCCCTGCCGGCACGGTCAGCCGGGGCGCCGCATGAGCGGCGCGCGCGTCCTCGTCGTCGATGACGAGCCGCAGTTGCGGCGGGCCGTGCGCCGCTCCCTCGACGGCCACGGCTACGACGTCCGCGAGGCCGAAGACGCCCGTTCCGCACTGGAGGCGTATCAGCACTTCCGCCCGGACGTCGTCTTGCTGGACCTGATGCTGCCCGACATGAGCGGCATCGAAGTCTGCCGCGAAATGCGCCACATGCGTGAGACACCGATCATCGTCCTTTCCGTCCTGGGAGACGAGAAGGCGAAGGTGCAAGCGCTCGATCAGGGCGCCGACGACTACCTGACGAAGCCCTTCGGCATGGACGAGTTGCTGGCGCGTATCCGCGTCGCCCTCCGCCGCGCCGGCGCGCCGCGCGCCTCCGATGGCGCGATCCACATCGGCGACCTCTCGATCGACCCTTCGCGCCGGCGCGTCACTCTCGCCGGCGCCGATGTCCACCTGACCCCGACCGAGTACTCCCTCCTCCTCTACTTGGCCGGGCACGCCGGCAAGGTGCTCACGCACCCGATGATCCTGCGCGCCGTCTGGGGCAGCGAATACGAAGGCGACACGCACGTCCTGCGCACCTACATCAACCAACTGCGGGCCAAGCTCAAGGACGACCCCGCGAACCCGCGCTATATCCGCACGGACCCGGGCGTCGGCTACCGCTTCGCCGAATCCTGACAACTTCCGTACACCCCGGCTTCCGGCCCTGACCGCGCCCTGACCTCGCCTCCCTAATCTGGAAGCAGGAGTGTGAAATGCTGCACAAGGCGGTCGTGCTCGGCCCGGACATGGGCCGGCTGATCGAGCTGGCCATACGCCTGTCCCCCACGCATCGCGTCATAGTCGTCCAGGCGGCCGACCCCTGGGCGCGCGCCGCCGAAGAAGCGCGCGACCCGGAGGCCCTTGTCCTGGTATGCGGCGATGGTGCTTTGGTCCACCCCGTTACCGCCGCCGGGCAGCCCGCAAGCGCGGCGCCGCCGGACCCGGAGGCGCCGGCCTCGCGCGGCCGCGCTCCCTCACCGTGGGCGAGGCCCACGCAGCGGCATCCTCTGGCCCGGCCGGAGAGGCGCTGATGTCCGGGACGGCCCGCAACGGCGCCAGAGGCGACGGACCGGTAGGTGACGAGTCGCGCGTGATCCGGCTCCAACGCCGCGCCGGCCACCCGCGGCTGGAGTCTCCCGAACGCCTGACCGGCTCCAAGCCTGGCCAGAGCGCGGTGCGCATCGTCCGCCCGCGCGAGCGCCGCTTCGAGCAACCGGAGGAGGGCACGCTCGTAGCGACCGAGCGGGCCATCGCGCCCCGCACCGGCGCGGAACGCCTCTGGCGGGCGGTGCGCAGGGTGGCCGTGGGCAAGCCCATCTCCTCCGCGCATTCCGAGGAGCAGCGGCTCTCGAAGGCGAAGGCCCTGGCCGTCTTCTCCTCTGACGCGCTCTCTTCGAGCGCTTACGCAACGGACGAAATCCTCATCACCCTGGCAGCGGCAGGGACCGTGTCGTTCTCCTACGCGCTGCCGCTCGCCGGCGCCATCGTCGTGCTGCTGGCCATCGTTGCCATCTCCTACCGCCAGACAATCCGCGCCTATCCCGGCGGGGGCGGGGCGTTCATCGTCGCCCGGGAGAACCTCGGGCAGTTCGCCGGCCTCACGGCTGCCGCGGCCCTGGCGACCGACTACGTCCTCACGGTGGCAGTCTCCATCGCCGCCGGAGTGCTGGCCGTAGTTTCCGCGTTTCCATACCTCGAACCCCTGCAGATCGAGTTGGCGCTGGCCTTCATCGCCTTCATCACCATCGCCAACCTGCGAGGCATCAAGGAGTCCGGGACCATCTTCGCCATCCCCACCTACGGCTTCATCCTGTCCTTCGGCGTGCTCATCGCCTCCGGGCTCGCGCGCGCCGTCACGGACCCGGGGCTAACGGCAGAGGTGCCGGAGTCGGCGTATCCCGCCGGCTCATCGGCCCTGACCGCGTTTCTGGTCCTCCGCGCCTTCGCCTCCGGCTGCACGGCGCTCACGGGCATAGAGGCTATCTCGGACGGAGTCCCGGCCTTCAAGCGGCCGGAATGGAAGAACGCGGCCACAACCCTGGTCTGGATGGCCGCAATCCTGGCCACGCTCTTCCTCGGCATCACCGTGCTGGCGCGAGTCTTCGAGGTGCAGCCGGCCGAGCACATCTCGGTGGCAGCCCAGATCGGCAGGACTGTCTTCGGCGAATCGCCGCCCTTCTACGTGATCCAGGCCTTCACCGCGCTCATCCTGATCCTGGCGGCGAACACGTCCTACGCCGACTTCCCGAGACTGGCGTCCATCCTCGCGCGCGACCGCTTCTTGCCCCACCAGTTCAGCTTCCGAGGCGACAAGCTGGCGTTCTCGAACGGCATCCTGGTCCTTGGCCTCGCCTCCAGCGCCCTGGTCGTCCTCTTCGAGGCCGACGTCACGAAGCTAATCCCGCTATACGCCTTCGGCGTCTTCGTGTCCTTCACGCTGTCTCAGGCGGGGATGGTGGCGCGCTGGCTGCGCCGCAGGGAAGCGGGCTGGCGGGCCGGCGTGGTCGTAAACGGCTTCGGCGCCGTCACCACCGGCGTGGTCGCTGTCATCGTCGGTGCCACCAAGTTCAGCCACGGCGCCTGGATCTCCATGGCGGCGATGTCGGTGCTGGCCCTGATGTTCTGGGGCATCAGCCGCCACTACGCCCAGGTCAGCGCCGCCCTGCGTTTGCGAGGCCCGGCCCTTGTCCTGCCCGGCCGCCAGGTCCGGCAAACGGTCCTGGTGCCGGTGGAGGGCCTGGACCTCGCGGTCCTCAAGCTCATCGACTACGCGACTTCTCTCACCAGCTCCGTCATCGCCATCCACGTTACGGACGACATGGAGGCCGGAAAGCGCCTGAAGGCAGAGTGGGAGTCCACGGTGGTCGACGTGCCTTTGGTTGTCATCAGCTCACCCTATCGCTCGCTCGTCGCGCCGATTCTCTCCTACCTCGACGCGATGGACCGGTCAGACGGCAGACAGATCGTCTCCGTCCTCCTTCCCGAGATACGCACCGGCCTGCCGGGCACAGGCTGGCTCCACAACCAGACCGCCCGCCGGCTGAAGAAGGCGCTGCTGAGCCGCCCCGGCACCGCAATCATCGAGTTGCCTTACGACCTGTCCGCCGAGGGCCCCGCCTGAGGCAAACGTTAACCCAGGCGGCCTCCGCGCCGATATTCGTAGTAGGAGGGAGCCATGCCGGGAGCAGTGCTCCTCGAAGAACGGCGCCATCGCGTCCACCTGTACGAGATTACGTACTGGTGCCTCGCGATGTATTCCGCCTTCGCGGCCCTCAGCCCTGCCGACCCGCGTAGCCTGGCGCCGCTCCTCTTCGCTGCCGCCGGGTTTTGCGCCGGCCTCTGCATACTCCTCGGGTCGACAGCGTCCGGCGCCGCACAGGGGGCGCCAGCGAAGCGGGAGCGGTCCGGGGCCTTGCCCGCCTCCGACCAGGCCCTGAAGGTCGAACTCGAGCGCGCGCGACGCAAGGACGGAGGACTGGCCGCGGTGCTCCTGCAGATGGACCGCGGCCCGGTGGAGCTGTCCAACAAGGACTATCACGCGGCGCTTCAATCGGCCGTGGAGCTACTGCGCCGCTACCTCGGAGAGCGCGCCACCGTGCTCCGCCTCCAGGGCGAGCGCATCGCGGTGATCCTTCCCGGCGCCGTGGTTTACGACGTCGAACGGCTCCTGGACCGGCTGAAGGAAGACCTGCGCGGCTGGAGCCGCGCAACCGGCGGCGTCGGTTTCACCGCCGGCGTCGTGGTCGACCGCGGCGCGCAGGCGCCGGTGGACGACCTGATTCGCAACCTGACGCTGGCCGTACGGCGGGCCGCGGTCTACCGGCGGGACCGCTTCGTGTTCAGCGAAAGCTAAAGCTGTAGCGCTCCGGGCTCTCTAGCCCTGCAGGTCCACTTCGCGCATGTAGACGAATTCGCGCACCACCACGGCCGGGTCCGGGGCCCTCTTTTTCGGGGCGGTCTGCGCAGGCTGGTGCTTCGCGATTGCCCGCCCCGCTGCGCGCGCCGCTCCGCGCGCAGCGCCGCTTGCCATCCGCCTCGCCAGCCACTCGATGCCCGTGCCGATAGCGAGGATGGCGATGCTGCCGACCAGCGAGGGCGGCAGACCCCGCGCTGACTCTATCGGCAAAGAGGACTCACGCACGGCGGGCAGATTTACCGTGATCTGGCGGCCACAGCGCCGGCAGAAGTTGTCGTCCGGGTCGCGTGGCGCGCTGCAAGAAGGGCAGCGGAGGTCGTTCACGGCCTCGAAGTATAGCACGCGAAACGGCGTCCTTTCGGCTTCTGCGGAGGGGTCGAAGGGCACTGTCGGGGGCGCCGCGGCGGGCATGATCATGGTGGTGCGGAGGGAGACCATGAAAATCCTGGCGACAGTAGATGGGTCCGGCGAGGCGAAAGCCGTTATCCCCATGCTCACGCGTCTCGCCAACGCAGTAGGGGCAGAGGTGACCCTGCTCACCGTAATCACGGAGTCGCCCCAGGGCGTCCCCCGCAAGGGCCCGGCGGTCGAGATGGTGACGCCGGGCGGGCAGATGGGTGCGGCCACCGTGCAGACGATGCGCGCCGAAGCGATCCTTCATCCGCCGCCGCCGGCCTGGGATGAGTCGAAGGACCAGGCGGTGGAGCGGCTGGAGGCCGAAGCGCGGGACTTCCTCGAAGACTTTGCCTCCCCTCTCCGGCAGGCGGGAATCGCCGTGCGGGAGGTAACCCTCGTCGATAACGACGCGGCGAAGGCGATCGTCCGGTATGCCCGCGAAGGCGGCTTCGACCTGGTCGCGATGGCCACGCACGGCCGCTCTGGCCTGCGCGAGATCGTTCAGGGCAGCGTTGCGGCGGCGGTCGTGCGGTCGGGCGTCGCGCCCGTACTGCTCGTGCGGCCGAAGGCCTGAGCGCCCCTAATAAGTGCTGGCGCCGGCGCCGATCTCCTGGCGGGTCTGGATGTAGCGGACTACGTCGCCACGGTGGATCAGGCCTCGCAGCAGCCTGCCCTCCATGAGCGGCACCTGGTTGATGTCGTTGCCCGCCATTATCTGCAGCACCCGCGCCAGCTCGTCCGAGGCGGTCACGGTGCGCAGCTTGCTCGCCGGCGTCATCGCCCGGTAGACCGTGACCTTCGGCCAGTCCTCGCGCGGCACGTTGCGAGTGTCGGTCAGCGTGATCAGGCCCAGGAGCTCCTCGCCCGCCATGACCGGGAAGGCCCGTCCGTGGCCGGCGAGGATGTGCTCCTCCACGAGCTGGGCGATCGTCATCTCGGGGCTAATGGGTACATAGTCCTGTTTCGCCAGCACCGTCGCCGGCACACCCTTGAGCACGGTCTCCAGCAGGAGCGTCTCATAGCTCGCGGCCGAGGCGGAGCGCAAGAAGTTCCCGATCAGGAAGAACCACAGGCCGGTGACCCAGTAGTCGCGGTCCGCGATGAACACCACCACCCCCAGCGCCATGATCAGGTTGGCGACGATTTGCCCGACGCGCGAAGCCAACTTCGTCGCTGAAAGCAGGTCCCGCCTTCGCGCCCAGAGGAGGCTGCGCAGCACCCGGCCGCCATCGAGGGGGAAGCCCGGCACCAGGTTAAAAATGCCGATTGCCAGGTTGATCGCTGCCAGGTTCAGCGACACCTCAGCCGCGCCCTCCGAGACTGGTCCCAGGGCCACGAACCCGGCCCCGAACAGCACCGCCATCGTCACGCTCGTAAGCGGCCCCACGATCGCGATCCAGAACTCCTGCCCCGGGCTGGCCGGCTCCTTGCCGAGATTGCTGACTCCACCGAAAACGAACAGCGTGATGCTGGTCACAGGTAGCCCGTAGCGCCGCGCCACCAGCGAATGCGAGACCTCGTGCAGCAGGATCGAGAAAAAGAAGATGAAGGCGATGAGTGCCCCGGCCGTCCAGCGCTGCCCGCCGTCCCAGCGCGGGAAGGAGTCCTTCAGGATCCCTTCCGCGAAGCTGGCCGTGACCAGGAAGAAGATGAATATCCAGCTCCAGTGGATGCTGATCTCGAAGCCAAGGAAACGCCCCAGCCGTATGCTGCCGATCAACTAACGGTTCCTAGCCTGACGGCCCACCGGGCCGGACACGAGCGCCGCTTCGATCATACACAGAGACCGGCAACGACGGTGTGGTGCCGGACGGCCATGGAGGCCGCAGACTACGCGTCTCGGCCTCGAGGCGCATCGACTCCGGCTGACAGGGCGCCGGCGCCGCCTGGTCGCGCCGGCAAGGGCCTCTACCGTGACGCAAGCCGTCCCAGGCCGTCATAAGCCGCGTACTTGTACACGTCCGTCAGCGTCGGGAAGTTGAAGACCGAGTCGATGAAGTAGTCGATCGTCCCCTTGTAGTACATGCAGGCCTGCCCGACGTGGACGAGCTCCGAGGCGCCCTGGCCGATGATGTGCACGCCCAGCAGCTCGCGAGTCTCGCGCTCGAACACCAGCTTCACCATCCCGCCCGTGTCCCCCGCGATCTGGCCGCGCGCGTTCTCGCGGTAGTAGCCCCGGCCAACGACGGCCTCGCGCCCCGCGGCCGCCGCCTCCTCTTCGCTCAGGCCGAGCTTCGACACCTCCGGGATCGTGTAGACGGCGTATGGCAGGAGCGACGAGACCTCGGTCTTGTACTCGAAGCCGAACGCCTGGCAGACGGCTACCCGGCCCTGCTCCATCGACGTGTTTGCCAGCGCCGGGAAGCCGATTACGTCACCCGCCGCCATCACGCTCGGCACCGCGGTGCGGAAGCGCTGGTCCACCTTCACCCGGCCCTTAGCGTCGACCTCGATGCCCAACGCCTGCAAGCCCAGGCCCTCGGTGTTGCCCACCCGGCCACCGGTGAAGAGCAGCGCCTCCGCCTCCACGGCCTCCCCGTCCGCCAGTTCGGCGCGGACGCCGTTCGGAGTGCGCTGGTAAGCGCGCGCCGAGGCGTTCAGACGCAGGTCCAGCCCCGCCTCCTGCATGCGGGACTGGAGGAGCAGCGCCACCTCGTCATCGATGAAGGGCAGGAGCGATGGGTCACGGTCGAGCAGGGTCACGCGAATGCCCAGCGCTTGCAGGAGCGAGGCGTACTCGCAGCCCACGACGCCGCCCCCGACCACGATCATGCTCGCCGGCAGGCGCTTCAACCCCAGGACCGTGTCGCTGTCGAACACGGCCTCGCCGTCGAAAGGCACTTCCGGCGGGCGCATGGGCCGCGAGCCCGTGGCGATGAGGATGAAATCGCCGCCGAGGAGCCGTGTCCCGCCTTCGCGCAGCCGCACCTCGACCTCGTTCGGCCCCGTAAGGCGGGCGCCGCCCTCGAAGTAGTCGATGCCGTGCCGCTTGATGTTGGCGGCGACCAGGCCGCGGTAGGCCTCGACGACGGCGCGCTGCCGGAAAAAGAGCTCGTCCGGCGTCAGTTGCTGGTCCAGCGGGCGGTGGATGCCGTAGGGGTCGCGTTGTCGCAGCTCGGCGAAGTGCACGGCCGTCTCGCGCAGCACCTTGCTCGGCAGCGTGCCCGTGTTCGTCGCCGAACCGCCGACGTCGCCGCGTTCGATGACCGCTACGCGCTTGCCGAAGTAGGCCGCCTGCGCCGCGCCCTTCTCGCCCGCCGGCCCCGAGCCGATGACTATGAGGTCGTACCGCCCGTCAGCCACCTGCCCATCTCAGCAGGTAACGCCGCCGGAGTCCAGCGAATAGTTACGAAAAAAGCTCCTCGGCCAGCTTTCGATGCGCGTGACGCGTCACACTCGCGAGCGGTAACAGTTTCTTTGAGCCAGGCCGCATCCTTGCTTTGACGGCGGAAGCAAACCTAGAATTTGAAAGCCCACCCGGGGTGGGCGCAGCCCTCCAGGCAGGTCTCCCTCTTGATCACTATCGGCCTCACAGGCGGCATCGCTTCGGGCAAGACCCTGGTCTCGCAGATGCTGGAGAAGCACGGCGCGAAAGTCGTCGACGTCGACCGGGTGGCGCACGAAACCTACCGTGCCGGCAGTCCCGGGTTCGAACGGCTGCGGGCGGCGTTTGGCGATCAGGTGGTGGGCCCGGACGGCGAGATTGACCGCCGTGTCCTGGGCGGGCTCGTCTTCGGGCGGCCTGAGGAGATGAAGAAGCTGACAGACATCGTCTGGCCGCTCACGCGCGCGCGCCTCGAAGCGATGAAGGCCGAGGAGGAGGGCCGGACGCGCGTCCTGGTCTTCGAAGCCGCGGTGCTGATCGAGGCCGGCTGGACGGACCTCGTGGACGAGGTCTGGGTCGTCAGCGTGCCCGTGGAGGTGGCGCGGGAGCGCTTGATGGCGCGCAATGGCATAACGGCCGAGCAGGCGGACGCGCGCATCGGCTCGCAGCTGACGAACGAGGAGAGGGTGCGTCACGCCGTGGTCACGATCGACAACAGCGGCAGCATCGCGGACCTGGAGAGGCGCGTGGCCGAGGCCTGGGACGCCCTCGAGGCGCGGGCAGCCGGCGGGGCACGCGCTTAGACCCAGGGACAGGGGCCCTATACCCTGTAGTCCTAGGGGAGGTAAGGCCATTACCAGAGACATCCGCTTCGAAGACGAAGGCATCGCCTACCGCGAGTACGCGATCGAGGAATACAAGCCCCACGTCGAGCCGTACTACCTCCCCATCGGCGCCGAGATCGAGTTGTTCACGGCGGCCTTCGAGGAGCGTGTCCCGGTGCTCCTCAAGGGCCCCACGGGCTGCGGCAAGACGCGCTTCGTGGAGTACATGGCCTGGCGGCTGGGCCGTCCCCTGACGATCATCAAGAGCCGCTCCGCTGACGGGGGCGAGTCGGAGCGGGCCCTGCCGATCGTGACGGTGGCCTGCCACGAGGACCTGACGGCAAGCGACCTCGTCGGCCGCTACCTGCTCGAGGGTGAGACCACGCGCTGGATCGACGGCCCTCTCACCCGCGCCGTGAAGGCGGGCGCGATCTGCTACCTGGACGAGGTGGTGGAGGCGCGCAAGGACACCACGGTGCTCATCCACCCCCTGACCGACTACCGCCGCCTCCTCCCCATCGAGAAACGGGGCCAGGTGCTGGAGGCGGCCGAGGGCTTCCTGCTGGTGATCTCGTACAACCCCGGCTACCAGAGCGCCCTCAAGGACCTCAAGCAGAGCACGCGCCAGCGCTTCATCGCCATCGAGTTCGACTATCCGCCGCGCGACCAGGAAGCGCAGATCATCATGAAAGAGGCGGGCGTCGACAGCCGAGTGGCCACCGACCTGGCGAAGCTGGGCGAAAAAGTGCGCAACCTGCGCGAACACGGCCTCTCGGAGGGTGCGAGCACGCGGCTCCTGATCTACGCCGGCAAGCTGATCGGCAAAGGCATACCGCCGCGGATGGCCTGCCGCTCGGCCGTCGTCTGGGCACTGACGGACGACCAGGAAGTGCAGCGCTCGATCGAGGAGGTCGTGACGTCGATCTTCGAGTAGCCTTGGGGCCGGCTCAGCCCCCGTTGGGCGCTTTGCCCCGGAAGTACATCCTGCTGCTGTTGCTGTGCGCCGCGGCCCTGTTCCTCGCGGCCTGCGGCGAAGGGGACGGCGACGCCCGGTCGCTGCCGACGCAGCTCAGGCCGACGTCGACTGCTGTCCCGCAAGGGGCGGCCGTGGCGCAGGCGGCGCCGACCGCGCCCGCGGCGCTCAGCGGCCCGGCGAGGGCCACCTGCGGCTCGGGCGGGGGCGGTATCGGCGGCATCCAGCGCACCGGGCAGCGC
>DATLYJ010000054.1 GCA_035574915.1 Dehalococcoidia bacterium
GGGCGCCCGGCTGGCGCCGGAGCACCGCTACGTGCGCGTGCTGAACGGGTTCGCGAGCCCGCTCGATCCGACCGCCCTCGCCCTCCTCGACCGGGACCGGGAGGTCGCCGGCGTCTACCCCGTGCGAGTCGCCTACCCGGCTCAGGTCGAGCGCGGTCCGGCCGCGCCCGCCGTCGTCCCCGGGCTCGAGGTTCCGGGGCTGGACGGGAGCGGCGTGACGGTCGCGCTCCTCGACACGGGCGTCGACCCCTCGCATCCGTACCTGCGCCGCAGCGTGCTCGCCGGCCTCGACGTCATCTCGCCGGGGAGCGGCGGGATCGCGCAGCCGCACCCGCTCGTCCCTGGGCGTCCGGAGCGCCACGGCACGGAGCTGGCCGGGATCGTGACGGGAGCGGAGGGCCCGGGCGGCCTGCACGGGATCGCTCCCGGCGCCTCCATCCTCCCCATCCGGGTCGCCGGGTGGCAGCCCGACGCCGAGGGGGGCTACGCCGTCTACTCGCGCACCGACCAGATCCTGGCGGGCCTCGAGGCGGCGGTCGATCCGAACGGCGACGGGGACGTGCACGACGCTGCACGGATCGCCCTCGTGGGGGTGGTCGAGCCCTACGCGTCCTTCCCGGACGGGCCGCTCGCGCGCGCGATCGCGGGAGCGACCGCGCTCGACGTGCTCGTGGTCGTCCCGGCCGGGAACGACGGGCGGGCGGGGCCGAGCTACGGCAGCATCGGCGGGCCCGGGGGCGCCCCCGACGCGCTGACCGTGGGCGCCGCCGACGGGCGCCTGGTCGCCCCGACCGTCCGCCTGCACGTGCGAGCGGGGCTGCGGGTGTTGTTCGAGGGGGTGATGCCGCAGGGGGGCGCGCCCACCCACCTCGTCACCGCGGGGGTTGCGGCCGTCCCCCGTGCTGTGGCCGCGGCCGGGATCGGAGGGCTCTTCCGGGAAGGGTTGAGCACCGTCGCGGGCCGGGCGGCTCTCCTCCCCCGCGGGGTGCTCTCGGAGGAGACGGTGGAGGAGGCGGTCGCGGCCGGCGCGCTGGCGGTGCTCGTCGACGGGCTCCTGCCCGCCGGCGCCTTCAGCCTCGACGTGCCGCCGGGTGTGCCCGTGATCGGGCTGCCCGGAGAGCTGGCCAGCACGATCCGCGCCCACCTCGCCGCCGGCGTCCCCGTGACCGCGGCGATCGGAGCCAGCGCCGTCCACCCGAACGAGGCCGGCGGCGCGGTCGCGGCCTTCTCCTCCAGCGGGCTCGCCTTCGGAGGGCAGGTCAAGCCCGACCTCGTCGCCGCCGGCGTCGCCGTGCCGACCTCGGAGCCTAGCCGCGGCGACGACGGTCAGGTGCGGTTCGGCACGGTCAGCGGGACGAGCGCGGCCGCCGCCGTCGCGGCCGGGGCGGCGGCGGTCCTCGCCCAGGGGCGACCCACCCTCGACGCGGTCGCGCTGCGCGCGCTGCTCGTCGGCGCCGCGCAACGCCGCGACCTCGACGCGGCCGCATCGGGCGCAGGCCTGCTCGACCTCCGCGCGGCGGTGCAGCAGGAGCTGGCCGCGGAGCCCGCGACGATCTCCTTCGGCGCCGCCGGTGGCGCCGTTCGCGAGCGCAGGCTCCGCCTGCGAAACGTCTCCACGCGTCCGCTCGTGGTCACGATCGAGACCTCCGCGCTCGCGCCGAAGGGAGTCGAGGTCACCGCCGACCCGGGCCGGATCCGGATCCGTCCCGGCCGTGCGGTGGAGGTCGTCCTCGCCGCCGACACCACCGACCTCTCCCCGCAAGCGGGCGCGGCCACGGGGGAGCTCGTGCTGCGGGCCGAGGGGGCGCCGGACGTGCACGTCCCCTGGGCGGTGGCCGTGCCGGCCCGGGAGACCGACCTGCTCGCGGACGTCTCGCTCCGCACGACCGGCTCTCGGGTGACGGAGGCAGAGCCGGCCGTGCTCGAGCTGGTCGCGGGCGCGGTGACGGCGGCCCCCCAACCCGAGCTGCGGCCTGTGGCGCTCCTCGAGGTGCAGCTCCTCCGCGACGGAGAGCCGGTCGGCGTGCTCGCGCGCCGGCGCGAGCTCCTGCCCGGGCGCTACACGTTCGCGCTCACCGGCCGGGGCCCGAGCGGAGAGCGGCTCCGGGGCGGAGGCTGGGAGGTCCGCGTCGTCGCCTTCCCCGGGGACGGCACCCGGCGCCAGGTCGCGCGCGTCCCCTACCACCTCCGCTGAGCGCCAGAGCCGGGCATATACTCGCGACCGTCTAGACGAGACAGGAGGACCGTCGATGTCTCAAGCCGCGGCGACGTCCCATCTCCGCGAGAACCCGTTCGAGCTGGCGACGGCGCAGCTGCGGAAGGTGGGCGAGCTCTTCGCCCTCGATCCGAACCTGATCCGCGTCCTCTCCCAGTGCAAGAAGGCGGTCGAGGTCTCGATCCCCGTCCAGATGGACGACGGGTCGATCGAGGTCTTCCTCGGCTATCGGGTCACCCACAACATCGCCCGCGGGCCCTCGAAAGGGGGCATCCGCTACCACCCCGACGTGACCCTGGACGAGGTCAAGGCGCTGGCGATGTGGATGACCTGGAAGTGCGCCGTGGTCAATCTGCCCTACGGGGGAGCGAAGGGCGGCGTCATCGTCGACCCGCGCTCGCTGTCAGATGGCGAGCTGGAAAGATTAACGCGACGCTACGCTTCCGAGATCAGCATCATCATCAGCCCGGAAATGGACGTCCCGGCGCCGGACCTCGGCACGGACCCGCGCGTGATGGCGTGGATCATGGACACCTACAGCATGCACCATGGCCATTCGACGCCGGGCGTCGTCACCGGAAAGCCCGTCGTCATCGGCGGCAGCCGCGGCCGCTATGAGGCGACGGGGCGGGGCGTGCTCTTCATCACTCAGGAGGCGTGCAAACGGCGCGGGATACCGCTCGAAGGCCAGACGGTCGCTATCCAGGGGTTTGGCAATGTGGGAGGCGTCGCCGCGAGGCTGCTGGCGCAGGCCGGCGCCCGCATCGTCGCCGTGAGTGACTCGCGGGGCGGCATCTACAAGCCCGAGGGGCTGGACGTCGAGTCCCTGTACGCTCACCGCCTCGCCGGCGGCCAGCTGGGCGAACACCCCGGCGCCGACCACAACCACATCACAAACGCCGAGCTGCTAGAGCTGCCGGTCGACATCCTCATCCCCGCGGCCCTCGAGGGCCAGGTGACGGAGCTCAATGCCGGCAAGGTGCAGGCGAAGATGATCGTCGAGGCTGCTAACGGGCCGGTGACACCGCGGGCGGACGAGATCCTCTCCGCCCGCGGCATCTACGTCGTGCCGGACATCGTGGCTAACGCCGGAGGGGTCGTCGTCTCTTACTTCGAGTGGGTGCAGGACCTGCAGTCCTTCTTCTGGGAGGAGTCGGAGGTCAACACCCGCCTTCAGCGCATCATGGTCAACGCGTTCAACGAGGTGTCGACCCTCGCCCACGCCCGGAGTCTTCGTCTGCGAGAAGCGGCCTACGTGGTGGCGGTGCAGCGCGTGGTCGACGCCATTACCGCGCGCGGCATTTACCCCTGAGCCCCTTCGCCCAGCGCTCCAGGCGCCCTTGAGCCGTTAGCCGGCCGCAACCAGCGGCTGAGCCTCCCGCCTGACCGCGCAGCCCGGCCCGGGGCCGGCTCCCGCCCCTCCGCCAGGGCATCCCGGAGCAGCTGACGGCGGCGCGCCATGCGCCGGTCGAGCTCCCGCTCCACGTCCCGCACCATCATCTCCTCGATCAGGTTGAACATCGGGGTCTCCTTAACCACTAAAGCGCTGTCAATGGTTAGACTCTACCAGCCTCCCGACTAACTGACAATAGTTTTTGGATGGTTATCATTGCCATTTTTTCGCCGCCGCTCGCATGATCCACGGAAGCTGAAGCAGGAGGTGCACCGATGCCGGAAGGGAGGCTGGGTATCGGCTTCGCCGGAGCGGGCTTCGCGGCGCGCTTCCATATCCAGAGCCTCGTGGGCGTGCGCGACGCCGACGTGGCCGCCGTCGCCGCGCCGACCCGCGAGCACGCCGAGGAGGCGGCCGCGCTGGCCCGTGGCCTCGGCGTCGGCGAGCCTGCTGTCTACGCGAGCGCGGGGGAGATGGCGAAGGACCCTCGCGTCGACGCCATCTGGATCTGCGTCCCGAACGACCTGCGGCTGGCCGTCGTCGAGGAAGTGCTCGATGCCGTGAAAGGCGGGGCCTCGCTGGTTGGGCTGGCGTGCGAAAAGCCGCTGGCCCGCAACGTCGCGGAAGCGCGGCGGATGGTCGAGTTGATCCAGGCCAGCGGCCTCCTGCACGGCTACCTGGAGAACCAGGTGTTCGCGCCCAGCCTTACGCGGGGCAAGGAGATCATCTGGCGGCGGGCTGCCGCTATCGCCGGCAGGCCTTACCTGGCGCGAGCGTCCGAGGAACACAGCGGCCCGCACATGCCCTGGTTCTGGTCCGGCGTCCGGCAGGGCGGCGGCGTCCTCAACGACATGCTCTGCCATTCCTTCGAGGCCGCGCGCTTTCTCCTCACCGAGCCAGGACGGGCGCGCTCCAGCGTCGAAGTGCAGGAAGTCAGCGCCCAGATTGCGTCCCTGAAGTGGACCCGTCCCGACTACCAGCGCCAGCTGCGCGACGCGACAGGCGTCGATTACGGCACGGCCGCGGCGGAGGACTTCGCCCGCGCGACGGTGAAGGTCTCGGCGGACGGGCAGCCGGCAATCATCGAGGCGACAACTTCCTGGAACTTCGTCGGCCCCGGCCTGCGCCTGCGCATGGAGCTATTCGGGCCGGAGTACTCGATGCAGGTGGACACGCTGCATTCCGACCTCTCCGTCTTCCTCTCGCGGCGGATCAGCGGCGCCGAGGGCGAGGACCTGGTCGAGAAGCAGAACGCGGAGCAGGGCCTCATGCCCGTGATCGCTGACGAGGCGGCGGCCTACGGCTATACGGCAGAGAACCGGCACATGGTCGAACGCTTTCTGGCCGGGCGCCAACCGGACGAGACCTGGGAGGACGGGCTCGAGGTCACGCGCGTGCTGATGGCGTGCTACCTTTCGGCCGAGCGCGGGGCGACCGTCCGTTTCCCGGCCGCAGAGCTGGAGACATTCGTGCCGGCCGTGGCGCAGGGGACCTGGCGGCCGTAGGAGCGGCGCCGGGTAGTGCAGGAGGAGTGCGGGATGGTAGACGAAAAGTTGAACCAGAAAGTCCGCGAGCTGCTGGAAGGCCAGGTGAAGAGCGGGAGGCAGATCGGCACGCAGGTCGCAGCCTACCGATACGGCAAGCTGTTGGTCGACGCCTGGGCGGGTACGATGGGCCCCCGGGACCCGCGCCCCGTCCAGGCTGACACGCTCTTCCCCAGCTTCTCGACGACGAAAGGGGTTGCGGCTACCGCGCTGCACGTCCTTGCCGACCGTGGCGTGATCGACTACGAGGCGCCGGTGGCGAAGTACTGGCCGGCCTTCGCTCAGAACGGCAAGGAGCGCATCACGGTCAGCCAGGCGATGAGCCACCAGGCCGGCCTGCACGCGATGCCGAGGCCTATGCGAGCCGACTTCGTTTGCGACTGGAGCGCAGGGCTGCGCTGGATGGAGGAGAGCGCGCCGGCCTGGGAGCCGGGGACGGCCACGGGCTACCACGCGATCACCTGGGCCTGGATCGCCGGCGGCATCATCCAGTACGCCTCCGGCCGCCACGTGAGCGAGGTGGTCGAAGAAGAGATCGCGAGGCCCCTGGGAGTCAGCGGTGACATGTACATCGGCGTCCCGGCCGGCGTGGAGCCGAGGCTGGCCAGCCTGCTCGAAGCAGGGCCGGTGGTCGAGGCGGCGGCGGCCCAGCGAGCGGGTGTCACGCCCGACAGCGACTTCGCACGGGCCATGCCAACGGACCACGACTTCAGCTGGAACGATATGCGCCTTCGCCAGGCCTGCGTGCCCTCGGCCAACGGTCACTTCACGGCCCGCGCCCTGGCCCGCATGTACGGCGCCCTGGCCAACGGCGGCGAGATCGACGGCGTGCGCCTCGTGACGCCGGAGCGGGTCCGGGAGATGCAGCGCATCGTTACCAACGCCCCGGACCGCGTCCTGCTGGGCTGGCCGCTGCGCAAGGGCATCGGCTATTTCATGGGCGGCAAGACGAACGGAGTGCACGGCGCCATGGGCCCGCGCGAGACCGCCTTCGGCCATCCGGGCGCCGGAGGTTCCGTAGCCTTCGCCGACCCCGAGGTCGGGCTCTCGATCGCCGTGACCATTAACCGCATGTACCAGGAAATGGTGGACCCTGGCCCTGACCCGGCGTTCGAGGTCTGTGAGCTGATCCGAAATGAACTCGGGGTGAACGGTTGAGCGCCCGCGGTGATTAAGCGTCCAGGCGGACGGCCCGCCCGATGCGGGAAGATTCGTAGCACGCATCCAGGACGCGCTGGACGTTGAGTGTCTCTTCGGGGAGCACTCGCAGGTGCTCCTTGCCCTCGACGACCGCCAGGAAGTGCGCGACCGCTTCTTCCCAACCAGACGAGCGCGGGACGTCTAGCGGCTCGTCCACCTTTTCGCCCTTGTCCCACCTGTAGACCATGCGCGCTTCGTTGTCCGCGCCGGCATGGGTACCGAGGATGTGGATGTACTCGCGCTCGCGCTCGATATGCGAGGCCCACGAAGCCTGCACCGTCATGGTCGCGCCGTCCTCGAAGCGCACGAAGGCCGCCCCGAAGTCATCGACGTCGAACGCGGCCGGGTCCCAGGCGTTGCGGCGGGCCGCGGCAACCTCCGGGCGGTTGCCGAAGAAGGTGCCGACCTGGGCCATCACCTCTACCGGCCGCGGCCGGCCCATGAACCACATGGCGCAGTCGATCACGTGCACGCCGATGTCGAGCATCGCGCCGCCGTGGGAGAAGCGCCGTTGCGTGAAAGAGCCCCAGGTCGGGATGCCGAGGCGCCGGATGTAGACCGCGTTCGCGTGGTACACGCGGCCGAACTCGCCCGCGGCGATGCGCTCCTTGATCGCGACGTTCACCGGCCGGAAGCGCAGGTTCTGCTCCACCATCAGGTAGGAGCCTGCCCTGGCCGCGGCCTCGAACATGGCTTCCGCCTCGGCGAGCGAGGTCGCGAGCGGCTTTTCGCAGAGGACGTGCGCCCCGGCAGCCAGCGCCTCCATCACGACCTCGCGATGGAAGACGTTGGGGACGCAGACGCTGACGACCTCTGGCTTCTCGCGCGCCAGCATCTCGCGCCAGTCGGTATAGGCGCGCTCGACCCCGTATTCGGCGCCGACCTTCGCGGCCAGCCCGGGGACGATGTCGGCCAGGCCGACCAGGCGGGCGCCCGCCTTGCGGTACCCGGGCAGGTGTCCGTGGGTGGCGATCCACCCCGCGCCGACCACGGCGACCTTCGGGCCTCCGCCCGCCACCTAGAGGAGCCTTTCGAGGAGGGCCTTCGCGGCCAGGATGCCTTCCCGCTCCGGCAGCCGCTGGCCCTCATATTCGATGCCGACGAAGCCCTGATAGCCGGCTTCTTTCACGATCCCGATCATCCGGGCGAAGTCGATGCGGGTCTCGTTCCCGGCTTCGTCGAAGTCATAGCATTTGGCGCTGACCGCCTTTGCGTAAGGCATCATCTTGCGCACGGCCTCGTAGCGGTCGGTCTGGGGCGGGAAGTTGCCGAAGTCCGGGAGGGAGCCGAAGTTCTGCCTTCCGACCGTCTGGAACAGCGAGGCCAGCCAGTCCGGCTCGGCGAAGCAGCCATAGTGGCCCGCCTGGCTGTGGTTCTCGATGAGCACGTTGATACCGGCCGCGCTCGCGTATTCGGTCAGGGCCGAGAAGCTCTCGGTCGCGCGCTCCAGCATTGCCGCCGGGTCGGAGTCGTCGCCGTGGACGTTGCAGCGGATCGAGTGACAACCGAGCACTTCGGCGATGTCGACCCACTTGTGATGGTTCTTCACTGCCTGCCGGCGTTCGGCTGCGTCGGCGGCGGCCAGCTCGCCCTCGCCGTCGCACATGATCAGGAGGAGTCGCAGGTCAAGCTCATCGGCGAGCTTGCGCACCCGCTGCAGGTAGCGGTATTGCGGCGAAGGAAAAAACGTGTTCACGAACTCGAAGCCGCGGATGCCAAGGTCCGCGCACATCTGCAGCATCCCGAGCTGGTCGATTTCCTTGGCGAAGAAGAGCCGGTGCATGGACCAGGCGGCGAGAGACACCTGGAGAGTGGAGGGCTGGCTGTCAGGCGCCATCGCGCTAGTTTAGCGTCCGCCCGCTCGTAGCGGGGCAACGCTCACCTCGCGGAAGCGGACCACGGACGCGGCGTCGTGGTTCTGCAGGCCGATGTACCCTCGCGCCGGGCGTGGGCCGCGCTCCGGCTCGTAGTCCCGTTGGCGTGGCGGCACCGGCTGGGAGGGGTCGAAGTCCGTGAGGAGGACGCCGTTGAGTGTCACGCGGACGCGCTCGCCGTCGAGGTCAATGTCCATCGTGTTCCACTCGCCCGGGGGCCTGTCCGGCTCCAGCGAGGTGCGTGTCATGGAGTAGATGACGCCAGTGCGGTGCCATTCGTCCTGGCCGGCGTTGATCTGCACCTCATAGCCGTTGTGCACGGCGAACCAGGGATCCGGCGGCGGCGCGGCGATGCGGATGAAAATCCCGGAATTGTCCTCGCGACGCGTGGTCCGGTACACGACGCGCAGCGTGCAGTCGCCGAAGGTCTCGCGCGTGTACCAGAGGAGCCCCATCCCGCCCTCGGTCTGGAGGCAGCCGTCCACAACCGTGAAGCCGCCCGGCCCCACGTGCTCCCAGCCGTCGAGGTCCCGGCCGTTGAAGAGCTGACGTCGATCAGACTGCGCGGTCACTCCGGGATTGTACGCCACAGCAGGACTTCGACCTGGGACCCGACTGGCAGGAAGTGGCCACGTCAGCGGGTGCTAGACTGTGTGACTCCCCGGTACGGAAAGACGTTTGACGCAGAGGAGGACGCATGACCAGGCTGAACCCGTACTTGAACTTCCCCGGCAACGCGGAAGAAGCGTTCAACTTCTACAAGTCGGTCTTTGGCGGCGAATTCAGCGCGCTCGTCCGGTTCAAGGACATGCCGATGGAGGGCGCGAGCGTCTCCCCGGCTGACGAGAACAAGATCCTGCACATAGGCCTGCCGATCGGGGACAACGTCCTGATGGCGTCGGACGCTCCCGAGGGCATGGGGCCAAAGGTCAACTTTGGCAACCACGCCTACATTTCCGTCCACCCCGACAGCAGGGCCGAGGCAGACCGCATCTTCAACGCCCTCTCCGCCGGTGGCGAAATCGAGATGCCCATCGGCGACCAGGCCTGGGGCGACTACTACGGCAGCTTCAAAGACAGATTTGGCGTGCAGTGGATGGTGAACTACTCGCCAGCCGCCGCCTCCTGACCGCGAGCTCCCCCGGACGCCAGTTGTCCCCGGCCGCGCTGACTACTGCCGCCGCAGCAACGGGAGCACCATCTGGCCCAGGCGCCTGTAGGACGCCAGGACCAGGGCCTGGTCGAGGACGATGTGGCGCACGAGCACATGCTCGAAGCCCATCTCGGCGAGGCCGGCGAACTCCTCGGCGACGCGCTGGGCCCCGCCGATCACGAGCGTCTCTGGACTGAAGCCGCGGTAGCCGCGCTCGAGGACGGGCCGTGTCGCTGCCTCGGCGTCGGCGTCGGTCTCGCCCACGTAGATGTCGCGGCGGATGGCGAGGTGGGGCTCGCGGCCGGCCGCTGCCGCTGCCTGGCGGTAGATATCGGCCTCCACCTGTAGCCTCTCACCGAACACCGACGGCGCGGCGAGCCAGGCGTCTCCCATGCGACCGGCGCGTTCGAGCGCCGGCCTGGCGCTGGCGCCGACCCAGATCGGGACAGGCTGCGGTGGCAGCGGCGAGATGGCGGCGTCGGTGAGCGTGTGATAGCGGCCCTCGAACGTCAGGCGCTCGCCGTCCAGCAGCCGGCGCAGGATCGTGAGGTGCTCTTCCATGCGGCTGGGCCGGGTCTTCAGGGGCACAGCGAAGGGCGAGAACTGCTCCTCGCCCTCACCCGCCGCGACGATGACCACGAAGGGGCCCTGGGCCAGCGCCGCCAGCGTGCCGACCTGCTCGGCGAGGAGGTAGGGCTGGTAAAGGGGCAGGAGGAAGAGAGCGCCCGTGACCATGTCGCCCGTCTCGGCCATCAGTCGCCCAATCGTCGGGATGCCCTGGAAGTAGTGCCCGGGCGTGTTGTGGTGGTCACCGACGAAAAGGGAGTCGAGCCCTGCTTCGCGCACCGCGCGCGCCCGCTCCACCAGCATGCGTCCGGCTTCCCGCGCGGGGATCGAGCGCGGGAGAGCGGTGGTGAGCGAGACGCCGACCTTGAGGGCGGAGGGCTGCACGGGTCGCATTATAGGGGCCGGCCGCGGACGGTCTATGAGGCTGGTTGACATCGCGCGCCTTGCTCCTAACATGGCGGCACAGCTTGCCGGGGTCCGGCCAGCTGCGGAGGTAAGGAATGGGCTTCCTGGGCAGGCTATTTGGCGGCGAGAAGAGGGCAGCGGCGGAGCGAGGCCCGCCGGCGCCGGCCACGCCGCTAGTGTCCGGCAACCGTTACTGGCGTTGTCCCGCCTGTGGCGGCGTGCAGGGCAAGAAGGAACTGGACGTGACGGTCATGACTGGCTCGCCGGTGCCCGCGGGCCTAGTGGCCTGCTCGAAGTGCGGCCGCGAGCACGATGCCATCCAGGTCTATGGCGGCGCCTTCGACTTCACGGGCGAGGCCGAGGTGCTCTCGCGGGTCCAGGTCGCTCGACGCTACCTCGAGGGGGAGATGGCCCAGGACGCCGCGGCGGTCGAGGCGCTCCTCGCCCCGGACGCAGTCCATGTCTCCATGCGCGGCGAAACAGCCGGGGCGAAGGCGATCGCCGACCGCCTGCGCAACCCCCAAGGCCCGGGGGCCGGCATCATGGGGCGCCTGCAGTGGAGCGCGCCCCAGGAGGTCGAAGGCAAGGTCAGGTTCGAGGGCAAGCCGTCGATGCCCAGCGCGCCCTTGCCTGGCATCACCATGACTCTTTCCTTCAACGAGGCCAACAAGATCACCCGCATAGAGATGGCCCGGCGCGAGGCGTGACTCCGGCCGCGGCCACCGCGGCGTGCTAGGCTGGTTACACCATGCAGAAGCACAAAGGACTGCGCCTCAGCCTGATCGGCGCGCTGGTCTTCCTTATCAGCATCTCCTTGCTGCTCGTCCTGCCGGACCTGGTGCCGGCCGTGGGGATGCTGCTCGGGGGCGCCCTGGTCTGGGGCGGCCTGATATGGACCCTCTTCGGTTACTACACCTCGCCCGAAGGCCCGCTGCCCGGCCCCTGAGCCTCAGTTGAGGCTGAAGGGTGGGTACCTGTCCGTCAGCGCGTAGATGTAGCCATTCAGGCGGGTGCTCCAGCGGAGTACGCCGGCGAGGTAGTTGTGCATGCCAGCGGGAAACTGGCCGGTGAACAGCACGGCGAACTGGGCGACGAACAGGACGACGAAACCGATGAGCGCCAGGGCGGCGAGCACAAACAGGTGCGGAATCAGGAGCAACTCCTTGATGTACAGGCCGAATAACGGGAAGTTCAGGATGCGGTTGGACTTGTCGGTGTAGTCGGCCTCGTAGACCACCGGATAACCGGCCTGCTCGGTGCTGAACGGCGGGTAAGCATCCGCCAGACCAAAGAAGTAGGCTCCGACGCTTGTGCTCCAGCGCTGCCAGCCAGCGACGAATCTGAACATGCCTGCCGGAAAGCGTCCCGTGAACAGAATGGCGAAGGTCGCGATGAAGTAGACGATGACGGCGACCAGGCCTACTAAGGCGATGACAATCATGTGGGGGATCATCAGGATGTAGCGGATGAACGTCCCGATGAACAACGGGAAGTTCAGAAGGCGTGATGATTTCTCCGGCAAGGCTACCGTCACCCTTATCGGGTAGGCCTGGGGCGCCTGGACGGATGCGGCTGCGGCCGATGCAGGCTCGCTTGTCATGACCCAACTCCTTCCTTTTCAGTGGGCACCTTTGGGCAGGAGGATGCTCTCCTGGCAGGAATTTGTCAAGGTGCTTATGCGTATGACAACTGAAAACGGATCTAGGGACGCCGGGTCCTCATTGCCGCCGGGCGAAGCGTTGCGTCGGCGCCGCGGGCGGCAAGCCCGGGCGCCGCGGATGAAACGTCGTTGTAAGAGTTCCGGAGCTTTGTGTATACTCTGCGCTGTTTACAACTTACGGCGGCTGCCGGCAGGTGAGTGGGGAGGCGCAGTGGAGACCGGATTTCCGAAATGCCAGCGGTGCAAGACAGGAGACCTGGTCCCCCTCTCCGACTTCGGGAGCCAGGGCGCCGCTATCCACTACAAAGCCTGGGCTTGCACCAACCCGGAGTGCGGCTACAACATCAAGATCCGCAACGGCGACATCTACATGGACGAGCCGATATCAAGCGGCATGATGCACACTCAGCGCCTGCGCTAGGCGCCCTTTCGCGCCCGACCTACGCCCCTGGTTGCTCCTGACGCGACTTGCGCTGTCCCTGCCCTAGCGGGAAGCGCCCGCGCCGATGCCGGCGTAACGGATGCCGGCCGCCTCCACCCGCGCGCGCTCGAAGGCGCCCCGGCCGTCGAGGAACACCCGGCAGCCCCTAAGCGCCGAGAGGTCCAGGCTCTCATACTCGCGATGCGCCGCCTGCAGGACGGCGGCGTCCACCGCCGCCTCCGGCGGCAGCGGCGAGGGCTCGAGGCCCTGCCCCCGGATCTCGTCCGGCGAAAACAGGGGGTCGTGCACGAGGACGCGGACTCCGCGGGCGCGGAGCGCTGCCGCCATGAGGAGCGTGCTTGAGAACGCCGACTCCTTGACGTTTCCCCGGTAGGCGAGCCCCAGGACGAGGACGGTGCGGCCCTCGAGTGAGGTCACGCCGGTCTGTCTGAGGGCGTCCTCCAGCACCTCGACCGCGTAGCCCGCCATGCCGTCGTTGAGGTCGCGGCCGGCAGAAACCAGGCGCAGGTCCGGGAGCGCGTCCAGCAGGAAGTAGGGGTACACGGGGATGCAGTGGCCCCCCACGCCCACGCCAGGGGTGTGCAGGTGTGAGAACGGCTGGGAGTTCGCGGCGCGAGCCGCGGCCGCGTAGTCGATCCCGAGCGCGTCCGCGGCCCGCGCTAGCTCGTTCGCCAGGGCGATGTTCACGTCGCGGTAGATGCTTTCCGCGAGCTTGGCGAATTCGGCCGTCTCGGCATCCGGCAACAGCATTACCTCGGCGTCCAGCATGCGGCGGTAGAAGGCCGCGGCCCGGTCGCCCGCTTTCGGGCTGACGCCGCCCACCACCTTCGGGTAGGTCCGCAGGTCCCGGAACACCTGGCCCGAATACACGCGTTCGGGGCTGTAGGCCAGGTCGAAGTCGGCCGGCGCCAGGCCGGAGCCGCGGGCGAGGTCGCGGCCGAAGCGTTGGCGGGTCACCCCTACCGGCACCGTCGTTTCGAGGACCACGAGGTGGCCGGGCCGCATCCCGCCGGAGATCGCGGCCGCGGCGGCGTCCAGGTGCTTGAAGTCGGGCCGCCGCTCAGGGTCGATGCCCACCGGCACGATGCAAACGACGACGTCGCTCTCGCGCACGGCGGCGGCGGTGTCCGTGGTCGCGCGCAGCATGCCGGCGGAGCGCGCCGCCGCCAGGGCCTCTTCCAGGCCCGGCTCGCCGCTGATCGGGCACTCGCCGTCGTTCACCGCGCCGACGACGCCTTCGTCCACGTCGCAGCCCAGGACGCTTGCGCCCTTGGAAGCGAACTGGGCCGCCAGGGGTAAGCCGACCTTCCCCAACCCGACGACGGCGACTCGCAAGTCCGCGCTCATTCGATCCGTTCCGGGACCACAGGCCTGCCGCTGCGGGCCGACTCCGTGAGCGCGTCCGCCACGGCCAGGGCGGCGAGCGCGTCGCGCGCGCTCACGGGCAGCGGCCCGCCGCTCTGCAGCGCCGCGACGAACGCCTCCAGCTCGGCCACGAGTTGCTCTCGGGGCTCGATGTCGATGCGGGTGCCGCCGGGGCCGCGGGCGAAGCGCGAGTCCGCCCAGTCGCGCACGGGGCCGGTGCGCTGCTCCGGTGTCCTGTAGAAGTCGAGCGTCTGGGCGGCGTAATCGAGCACGAGTAAGCCCTGCTCGCCGAGCACCACCAGGTCGCGCAGTCGTCGGGGAGAGAGCCAGTTGACCTCGAGCGTGGCGATCGGCCCCTGCCCGTCGCCGGCTTCGAAGCGCAGGACGCCGGCGATGCCGTTCTCCAGCGGCGTCACGACGCCGCTGACGGCGGCGGCATAAGCTTCCGCGACCTCTGTCCCGGCGATGAGGCGCGCTGTGTCGATGTCGTGGATGGCGCTGTCGTGGACGACGTTGAGGTCGCGCGGCGGGACGCGGAGGGCGCCGGCGCGGCGGGCGGTGATCTGGAGCACGCGACCGACTTCGCCTTGCTGCACGCGCCGCGCGGCCTCCTGCACTGCCGGATTGAAGCGCTCGATGTGGCCGGCCATTAGCGGCACGCCGGCCGCTGCCGCGGCCTGCACCAGCCGGCGCCCTGCCGCCAGCGAGGGCGCCAGCGGCTTCTCGACCAGCAGGGCGCAGCCCGCCTCGACCGCGGCCAGCGCGGCCTCCTCGTGCAAGGCGGCGGGCAGGGCTATGACGACGGCGTCGAGTCGCTCGGCCGCCAGCATCTCCCGGAAGTCGCCGTAGGCCTTCGTGCCGGGAGGGCGCGGGGCCTGCTTCAGGCGCGACGGGTCGCTGTCGCAGATGGCGGCCAGGCGCGCGCCCGGGAGGGAGGCGAGCACGCGGGCGTGGTTCGCGCCAAAGCCGAGGCCGGCGACACCGAAGGCGAGGTCCGTCTTCATTCGGCAGCGTGCTCCGCGGTCCACTCGTTCACGGCGGCGACGATCGCGTCGAGGTCTTCGCGGCTTAGCCCGGGGTGCACGGGCAGTGACAGCACCTCGGCCGCCAGCCGCCGCGCGGCGGGCACAGTGTCGCCGCTGTAGCCGAGGCCGCGGTAGAGAGGCTGGTCCGGGATGGGCGTCGGGTAGTAGATGCCGGTCTGGATGCCGCGCCCGGCGAGCCAGGCGGCGAGGCCGTCCCGGTCCCGGGGCACGCGGACGGTGTACAGGTGCCAGACCATGCCTTCGTCCTCCGGACAGGGCGGCAGGACGAGCCCCCTCAGGCGCTGCGATAGGTAGAGGGCATTCTGGCGTCGTCGGGCGTTGAGGGCGCCCAACCGGTCAAGCTGGGCCAGGGCGAGCGCCGCCTGGAACTCCGTCATCCGGTAGTTGAAGCCCAGGATGGAGCTGCTGTAGCGGGACTCCTCGCCGTGGGAGCGCAGGAGACGGAGGCGCGCTGCGAGCGAGGCGTCGTCGGTCGTGACTACGCCGCCTTCGCCAGAGGTCATGTTCTTGGTGGCGTAGAGAGAGAAGCAGCCGGTCCCGGCGGCCCCGGCCCGGCGGCCGGATCGCCGTGCGCCGTGAGCCTGGGCGGCGTCCTCGATTAGCGCCAGGCCGTGCTGCCGCGCGATGCCTTCGATGGCGTCGATGTCGCAGAGGCGGCCGTACAGGTGCACCGGCAGGATGGCTTTCGTGCGCGGCGTGATCGCTGCTTCGATGAGCGATTCGTCGATGTTGCCGTCTTCCTTGACGTCGACGAACACGGGCCTGGCGCCGGTGGCGAGGACCATGTTCGCGGTCGCCTGGAAGGTAAAGGGGGTGGTGATTACCTCATCGCCCGGGCCGATGCCGTGGGCGAGCAGGGCCAGGTGCAGCGCTGCCGTCCCGTTCGCGACGGCGACCGCCTCGGCAGTACCGCTGACTTCCGCAGCGAAGCGACGCTCTAGCTCGCGGGTGACGGGCCCGTTGACCAGCTGGCCGGAGTCCAGCACTCGTAGGACCGCCCTGCGCTCTTCCTCACCGATGATGGGCTGGGCGATGCGGATCATGCGGCACTCGGCAGGTCGTAGGTCTCGTGGCAGGTCGGGCAGGACCACTGATGGGCGCGGTCGCCGGGCTTCAGGCGGTGGCCGCGTTTGCAGACGTAGCCCACCAGCTTCGCCGGGCTGCCGACCACTAGTCCGTGGTCGGGCACGTCGTGGACCACCAGCGCGCCGGCGCCGACCATCGCCCAGCGGCCTATCGTGACGCCTGGGAGGATGACGCAGCCGGCGCCGATGGAGGCGCCGTACTTCACCAGGGTGTGGACGGGGATCCAGTCCTCGTCCGAGATCTGGCGCCCGTCGGGGTCGACCGAGCGCGGGTACTTGTCATTCGTGAAGGTAGTGTGGGGGCCGACGAAGACGCCATCTTCGAGCGTGACCCCGCGGTAGACGCTGACCCGGTTCTGGAGCTTGACGTTGTTGCCGACCACGGCGCCGTGGTCGACGTACACGCTATGTCCAAAGTTGCAGTCGTCGCCGACGACGGCGCCGGCGCGGATATGACAGTAGTGCCAGATGCGGGTGTTGGCGCCCACCCTCGCGCCCTCCTCGATCTCGGCAGTGGGGTGAATCATCAATCCGTCATTGCGGGGGCGCTGGCCCGAAGCAATCTCCCTGTCCTTCGCTCAGGCGTGGTGGCTACTCGCGTTGGGTCCGTCCGGGCTCGCTCGTTCGAGGATTTCGACTATTCTCGCCGCCGCACGACCATCGCCGAAGGCGCGCTCGGGGGCCTCGAGAGGCAGCGGCCGCCTGGCCGCCGCTACTATCCGCGCCGGGTCCGAGCCGGCGAGCACGTTCCAGCCCGACTTCAGCGTCTCGGGCCACTCCGTCTCCTCCCGCAGCGTAACACAGGGCACTTCCAGGAAGTAAGCCTCGCGCTGGACGCCGCCGGAGTCAGTCAGGACGGCGCGCGCGTTGCGCTCCAGCGCCAGCATTTCGATGTAGCCCACGGGTTCCGAGATACGCAGGTTGTCGCCGGGGAGGACTGCCGCCTCCCGCGCTGCGGCCAGCGTCCTGGGGTGTAGCGGCAGCACCACGGGCAGGTCCAGGAACGACAGCGCCTGGAAGAGGCGCCGCAGGACGCCGTGGTCGTCCGTATTGGCCTGGCGGTGGATGGTCGCGAGGTAGTACGCCCCGCGCTCGACGCCGCGGGCGCGCAAGAGCTCTTCCTCGCGGCGCTCGACCAGGGGCAACGTCGCGAGCAGGGCGTCGTACATCAGGTCGCCGACGCGGTGCACGCCCTCGGTGATGCCCTCGGCCGCGAGGCAGGCGACGGCGGTGGCCGTGGGCGCGAAGAGGTAGGTGGAGAGGTGGTCTGTGACCACGCGGTTAACCTCCTCCGGCATCGAACGGTCGTAGCTGCGCAGGCCCGCCTCGACGTGCGCGACGGGCAGGCCGAGCTTTGCCGCGGCGAGCGCCCCGGCGAGCGTCGAGTTCGTGTCCCCGAAGACGATGACGCAATCGGGCCGCTGCTCCTGCAGGACGCCCTCGAGGCGTTCGAGGATGCGCGCCGTCTGGACGGCGTGGCTCGCGGAGCCGACGCCGAGGTTGAGGTCCGGCGCAGGCAGGTGGAGGTCGCGGAAGAAGATGTCGGAGAGGAGGTCATCGTAGTGCTGGCCGGTGTGCACCAGCACCTCTTCGTGCCGCTGGCGCAACTCGCGGCTGAGCATGGCCGCCTTCACGAACTGCGGCCTGGCGCCGACGACGGTAAGGAACCTCACGCCGCGATTATGGGCGACGGACGGCGACGGGGCGAGGGTGCGCCGGCTGAGGCGTCGCGCCGATTATTCGTTATGGATGGTGTGAGCATGCCCACCGGCGAGCAGATCGACGCCTGCACCGGCCTCGAGTACCTTGCGCGCGAGGTATTACGACAGCGCCACCGGGCGCTTCCTCTCGCTCGACCCGCTGGGCGGCGGCTACGACTATGCCTACGGCAACCTCGTCATGTTCACGGACCGCTGCCGAACATCCGCATGCGGCAGAATCTCTCGGGAGGGTACGAGTGATGGCTTCGAGCTGGACTTCAGGAAGCGAGTATTCGAAGAGGAAGGTGGATGCGCCGCGTGGCCTTCGCTCGCCCGAAGTGCTTCGTGGGGAGGAACTGAAGCATGTCCTGGCCTCGGCATTCAAGCCGTCGATCGCAGACTGGAACTGACGCTGAACTCGCTTGAAGTGTATGGCGATGGCGCAGTGTTGGTATACCGTGTTCGGAGAGTGCCCAGCGGCCGTCGGTGGGGGCTTTTTCGCTCCGCCGACGAATTACCTGGGATCCTGGAGTTCGATGTGGTCGACAATACTGGGAGACACTATCGCTGCGCAACGTCCCGCGCAGCACAGGACAGTTGGGAGATGAGAGGAGAAGCCACCATCACGCCCGCGTTTGGCCTTGATGCTCAACACGTCAGCATCGACGTGAGGCTACCTGCCAGGCCGGGTGCTCCTGCAACGCGGGCGGAATGGCGTTTTCGATTGCGCTTGAGTTAGCCAAATGCGCCACCGTGGCCGCCTGACGGTTTGGGTCGGCGAACTTCGGCTACGACGATCTCCTCAGTACCTAGAGTGCGACGCCTTCGGCCCGCCGGAACCAACGGAAGTTCGCCTGCCCTGAGCGAAGCCGAGGGGACGCCGACACGGGCCGCTTCCTCTCGCTCGACCCCCTGGGCGGCGGCTACGACTACGCCTACGACAACCCCGTCATGTTCACGGACCCGAGCGGGGTGCGGGAGGCCGCTAGCTCTTTAGCGGGGCGGCCTCCGTGTCCACCCACCACTCGAGGCGCTCGTGCACCGGCGGCGCGCCCTGGGTGTAGCCCCGGAAGGCGCCGACGTTGCCCAGCACCGGCCAGTAGAGCGCGAAGTTGAGCGTGTACGCCGTCACAGGGATGCCGTAGGCCGCGTCCGCCAGGTACTCGTCCAGCTTGCGCGCAATCTGCTTCTGCTTGTCGAGGTCGAACTCGCCGCGCAGGTCGTCGATCATCTTGATCAGCGTGGCGTCGCCCTTGCGCGCGTCACCGATGTCCGTCGCCCCCATGTAGCGCGAGGCTGTCGGGTTAAGGAGCGAGTACAGCCAGGTGCCGAGCGAGGTGTACGCGGTCTCGGCGCGCAGGTTCAGGCCGGCGAAGCCCTTCTTCTCGCCCTGGACGTAGGCGAAGTGGTAGTTCGGCAGGAAGTCAGTCTGGTACTCCCGGGGCTTCGCCACCACGTTGAAGCCGCCCTCCTTCAACATGCCCAGCGTGATCGCGTGCAAGCGCAGGTACGTGGCGCTGTAGCCATCGGCGCGGTAATTGAAGTCGACCTCGGCGCCGTTATAGCCGGCGGCGGACATGAGCTTCTTCGCCTCCGCCGGGTTGTAGTTCAGGTACTTGGCGTTCGGCCCGAACTTCTTCTCGTCCCTCGGGTCCACCCAGAAGAAGTCGAAGCCCGGTGTGACCAGTCCCGAGGTGCGGGCGGCGACGTCGAGGCCGTCTGCCGCGAACTTCTGGCGGTTGCCGACCACGTCGATGATCGCCTCGCGGTCGATGAGCATCGAGACGGCCTGGCGCAGGCGCTTGTCGCGAAAGATCGAGTTATTGTCGTAACCGAAGGCGATGGTCGTGCCGCCGCTGCTGTAGACGTCGTCCTGGCGGAGGGAGGTCTGGGGCTGGTCCTTCTTCGCCTGGATGACGTCGTCCTGGGTCACGACCGTCGTCCAGATGTTGCCGGCCTTGAACTGGGCCAGGCGCGTGGCGTATTCGGGGACAATCGCCACCTCCCAGGAGTCAGGGAAGGGCCGCCCCTTGACGTGGTAGTCGGGGTTCTTCGTGAAGGTCAGGCCCTGGGAAGGGCGGTAGTCTGAGAGCATCCAGGGCCCGTATCCGCGGGCCGTACCTCGGGGGTCGAACCCGCCGTCCGCTTCGCGCGGCATGATCGGCAGGATGACGCTGGAGGCAAAGAGGTGCAGCACGGCCGCGTCCGGGTGGTGCAGTTGCGCGACCACTGTGCTCTTGTCCGTCGCCTTGAGGGACATCACCGGCACGCCCGGCGACGACTCGCTGTAAAGGATGTCGCCCTTCAGCGGACTGAGGCGGGTGAAGCGGTCCCAGCTGAACACCACGTCATCGGCGTCGATGGGCCGGCCGTTCGTCGGGGACCTCGGGTCCCACTTGAGGCCCTGGCGCAGCTTGAAAGTCAGCTGCAGCTTGTCGCCCGTGATCTCGTAGTGGTCCGCCAGCTCACCTTCGTTCTCGCCCGAAGCCCGGTGCGGCGCCTTTGCCACCTTGAACTTCAGCAGGCGCGGGTAGACGTAGTTGGAGACGCCCGTGCGCGTGAAGGAGTTGTTGGTGAGGGCGTCCATGGAGGTGATGTCCTCGTTGCGGAAGTCCCTCACCGCGCCGCCCGGCTTCGCCCGCGAAGTCGAGTCGACAGGCTGCGAGAGCAGGCCGCTCGCGTCGCCGCCGGCCGTCCCTGACTCTCCTCCTCCGCCACAACCGGCCACGCCCAGGGCGATTGCGCCGGCCCCGGCCACGGCTGCCCCGCCCAGCGCGCGCCGGCGCGAAAGGCGGCTCTTCGTCATTCGTTCCCAGTAACCGGACATGTACCTGCTCCCTTCCGTGGCGCGGCTTGCGAATGATGAAGACTTATACACTCATTCCCGCGCCCTGTCGCGAACCGCGCAAATCTCTCAAGTCCGGCGCCGGATGTGTAACGAGGCCGGCACTGAGGCCGGCCTCCGCGCCTACAGGGAAGGCTGCGCGACTAGCCGGCCGTGGGATCAGCAGCGGCCATGATCCGGCCCAGGTTCTCCTCAGAGAAGAACTCGGCGGGCGAGGTGGCGCCCGCCGCCATGCGCACGAAGCCGTCCATCGCCTCCTGGCTGCGCGTGACAGACGCGAGCACCTTCTGCATTTCCTCCGGCGGGGGCTCGAGGGTCGCGAGCTGGGTCGTGAACTCGTACATCGCCATGACGTGGCGGTCGCGGGCCGCCTGGTAGTCGGACATTGCGGCGTAGAAGTGGCGGGAACCCGTGAACGATTCGTCCAGGGCCTGAGCGAGCAGTTCGGCGTCGCGGAAGGCATCCTGCATGCCCTGGCCCGTGATCGGGTCTTTGTTGTACGCGGCGTCGCCGACGAGCGCCCAGCCCGGCCCGAAGGGTTTGCGGAAAAAGTTCGGCACGAACATGCCGCGGAAGCGTTCCTCCCGCCTGCCCGCGCGGGCTCGTTCCGCGAACTCCGGCACCAGGTCGAGGGCCTTCCAGAAGTTGCCCTCGATGTCGTGCCGGTTCGCCACGAACTCCGCGTAGGGCCAGCCGGCGATGACCAGGGTGAGGCCGTCGTTCGTTGGCCAGGCGGCATAGCCACGGTAAGGCCGCACGTAGGTCTCCATGCGGCCGCGCATAGGAACACCGCTCCAGTAGCTGTAGTAACCGACAAGGAGAGGCGGCTTCGCGTTGTATTGCTCCGGGTTCACGGCCTCGGCGACGAGCGACCGCAGCCCATCGGCGCCCACGACAACGCGGGCGCGTTCCGTCACGCTGCCGCCACCGTAGGCGTGGCCGCGGATGCCGGCGACGTTGCCTTCTTCGAAGATGAGCTCATCCACGGTGAAGCGCTCCCTGACCTCGGCCCCCGCTTCGGCGGCAGCATCGAGCAGCAGCTTGTCGATCACGGTGCGTCGCGGCGCATAGGATGCCTCAGCCTCGGCTGTTGCCGGTGAGCCTTCGAGCGTGAAGGGCCCGAAGTTGAAAGCGTAGGTGTCGATCGGCGGGCAGTCTGTCGCCGCCAGCCGCTCGAAGAGCCCCCAACGCTTCAGGGCGGCGATCCCGGGCGTGTGCACGATATGCGTCGACACCGTGTCGCTCGGAAAGCTCGCCTTGTCCACCAGCAGGATCCTGTAGCCTTTTCGGGCCAGGAGCATCGCCAGCGGCGAACCGGCGCATCGAGCCCCCACGACAATCGCGTCGTACTTACTCTCGGTCATCCCGATCCTCCCTCGGTTGATGAAGCGAGGATCGGTCCTGGCACGCCGGGCACTCATCGCCCGGGTGTACCAAATGCGCCGAGGCGCCGTGTGGTCTTTTCGTACCAACGTCCAGAGGGGAAAGACAGGTTCAGGCCAGGCCGTGCTGGAAGGCGAAGGCCGTCGCGGCCGAGCGGGAGGAGACGCCAAGCTTGGCGAAGATGTTCTGGATGTGGCGGCGCACCGTGTGCTCGCTGAGGACGAGCTCGGCGGCGATGGCGCTGTTCGTCTGACCTGAGGCGACGAGGCGCAGGACCTCGAGTTCACGCTCCGTGAGGCCGCCGGCCGGGCGTGTCGCGGCCTTCGGCAAGAGTGTTTCCACCCGCGCAAGGTCCGGTGCGGCGCCGAGCTTCTGGAATAGCCAGCGGGCGGCGTCCAACTCGAGTTCGGCGCCGTCGTGGTCGCCGAGCTCGCGGCAGGCCATGGCGATGATGACTCGGGTCCGCGCCGCCTCGTACGGGGCCTCGATGGCCTGCCATTCGGCGAATGCGCGCCTCAATTCGGAGAGCGCGGCGGCCGCTTCGCCGGTCGCGAGGCGCGTGGCGCCCGTTGCGGTCCGCGCCGCGGCGCGAAGGAGCGCGCCCGGGCGCGCCGCGGCCAGCTCTGCGAGCTCAGCCGCGCCCGCCCGCGCCGCCTCGAGGTCACCCGCTGCTAGCATGACCTCGACGAAGGCCGGTAGGATGCGCCAGCGGTCCAGCGGCGACAGGGCTTCGGCGGCGGCGACCCGAATTGCGGCTGCCGCCGCCTCGACCTGGCCCTGACCGAGGCGCAGGAGCGCCATACCTGGCTGCACGTGGTGCCCGAAACGGCTTGCCTGGCGGAAAGCCTCCTCGGCCATCGCAAACTCGCCGCGAAGCCGCAGGATCTCACCCTGTTCGTAGAGGGCCGGCCCGGCATCGGCCTCACGCGTCGTTAGCGCACCGGCCCGCTGCGCTTCCCGCATCGCGTCCAGCCAGAGGCCCTGGAGGCGCAAGATGGTCGAGCGATGCACCAGGCACTCCCGGTGAAATGGCACTAGCCCTCGCTGCGAATCGCACCAGCGTCCCAGACTCGAGGTCCATACCCTCGCTCGGGGCAAATCGAGGGTCGCCTGGCAGCAGTCAATCGCTACGCAATAGACGAAGCCGTTCAGGACGGGAGAAAGAGGCGTCACGCCAATGGAGACCATGATCTCATCGAGCAGCTCGAAGCCGCTCTCGACGTGGCCTTCGCCGATCAGCCCCTGGGCGCGGCCGAGCGCAGCCATGGTCTCCAATTGCCGGTCCCCAAAGCGGCGGGCCAGGGCGATTATTTCGTCGCACCTTTCCCTTGCACCGCTGAAGTCTCTCTGGTTCAGCAGCCAGACGGCGGGCGGAAGCATCAGGTAGCCGCGCTCGACACAGTCGAGGCCGCCCTCATCGAGGAGGCGCTTCCCCCTGCTCAGCCATCCGCTGGCCAGTGTCATTTCGCCGGCCAGCGACGACAGGAGTCCGAGCCAGAACGTGCAGCGGGCCGCGCGCTGCACGTCCCCATGGCGCAGCGACTCCTCATGGGCGTTCTCCCAGGCGCTGCAGCTCTCCGGTTCGCGCCCGGTCATGTGGGCCGCAACGGCGAAGCGCTCGAGGTCGTCCAGGGTCAGTGACCGCTCGCGCGCCAGGGGCGCGAGCAAGTCATACGCCTCCTCCCAGTCGCGTCCCTCGAAGGCAGCGCGCGCCCCTTGGACGGTGTCAGCTATTGTCATACGCACGGATGGGGCGGAGCCTCACTCCTCCTCCGTCACGAACACTTTACACGCGGGGTCAACCGCCCTGGATCGCGGCGCGCGGGGGGACGAAGAGGGCCGGCCTTGGAGAAGGCCGGCCCTCTGTCTGTGTGCTGCCGCGGCTACGACTGGGCCAGCGGCTTCTTGGTGTCGTCGATCCACCAGTGGATGGCGGTCTCGGCCGCGGCGCTGCCCGCCGGTGCAGCCCGGTAGACGCCGAGGTTACCGATGACGGGCCAGTAAACGCCGACACTCAGCGCCGCAAAGGGGCCATATGGGATGTGGTAGGAGGCCTTGGCCAGCATCCTCTGCAAGTCCGCCGCCAGCTCCTGCTGCCTCTTGACGTCGAACTCGCGCCGGATCTTGTTGGTGATGTCGTTCACGGCCGGGTCGCCGTCCTGAGGGTTCTGTCCGTTCGGGGTCGCGCCCTCGAAGCGGCTGCCGTTGGCGTTCATGTTCGAGAAGATCTGCGTCGCCGGCGTCGGGTAACCGGTGACGGCGCGGTAGATGATGCCCGTGAAGCCCTTGAAGGTCGTCCGGTTCTTGTCGTAGGCCTTCGTATAGCCGTAGTGGTAGTTCGGCACCCAGTCGTTCTGGTAGTCACGCGGGTCGAGCTTGGCCCGCACGCCTCCCTCACTGAGCATGGCGCTGATCAGCTCCGCGCGGCGGGTGTAGACGGCCCCGTACTGCGTACCGCCGTTGAAGTGCAGCAGCGTGTCGATGCCGTTCGGGAACCCGGCGGCGGCCATCAGCTTCTTGGCCTCGGCGGGGTTGTACGTATAGACCTTCGACCATTCGCCGAACTTCTTGGTGTCCGTGGGGTCGATCCAGTAGCCCTCGGCGCCGCAGCCGACGACGGTGTGGTATCGAGGCATGATGTCCACCCCGTCATTCAGGAAGGCCTGGCGGTTGCTGTCCACGTCGATGATCAGCTCGCGGTCCATGAGCATGGAGACGGCCTGGCGCGCCCGCTCGTCCTTCCAGGGGGTGTCGCCGGCTCCGTAGCCGAAGCCGAGGGTCGATGGGAAGATGGGGTAAGTGTCGCCCTGCAGCATCACCAGGTCCATGTTGTCCTTCTTGGTGGCGATGGCGTCTTCCTGGACGACAACTGTGTTCCAGATGTTGCCGGCTTTGAACTGGGCCAGGCGCTGGGCGTACTCGGTGATGATCGGGTGTTCCAGCTTGTCCGGGTAGGGCCGGCCCTTGACGTAGTAGTCCGGGTTCTTCTGCCAGACCCGGAAAGCGGACGGACGGTTTTCGAGCAGTGTCCAGGGCCCGGAGCCCCGGATCTCGCCGCGGGGGTCGAAGCCCCCGTCGGACTCGCGCGGCATGACCCAGAACAGCCGCTCGAAGGCAAACAGCTTCAGCAATTCGGGGTCCGGCTGCTTCAGCTTCACGATGACCGTGCGTGAGTCCGGGGCGGACATGGACTCGACGGCCGAGTCCGGGGCCGTGTTCGCGTCGTAGGCCAAGTCCGTCTTGAAGGGACTCACGCGAATGAACTTGTTCCAGCTAAAGACAACGTCCTCGGCATCCAGCGGCCGGCCGTTAGTGGGCGACCGGGGGTCGAGCTTGAGGTTCGGGCGCAGCTTCAGGGTGAGCTGGGTCCTGTCGCCGTTGTACTCATAGGACTCGACGGCATCTCCTTCGACGTCGCCCCTGGACGGCTCCGGGTACTTCCCCGGTACGTATTTGAACAGACGCTGGTAGGCGTACACGCCGATCAACGACGCGGCGCTGAAGGAAGTGGTCGCCAGCAAGTCGAACGTGGTGGCGTCGGCGGTGACGAAGCTCTTGAAGGTGCCACCCGGCTTGGCCCTCGAAGTGGTGTCGACGGGCTTCGAGACGAGGCCCGCGCCTGTGCCGTCGCCCGAGCCGCCGCCACTGTCGTTGCCGCCGCAGCCCACCGTGCTCAGGGCCACGGCCCCGGCCCCGAGGCCGGCCGCGCCTGCCAGAGCCCGGCGGCGAGTCAGGCGGCTCTTCGCTAACCGCTCCCAATAAGCCAACTTGTTCTCCTTCTAGTGCTCCGCATGGGGGTTTCGTGAAATCTATAACAGGCACGGTGCTTACAGACGAGGGCCATTGCGCCCTTCGCGACAGTCTCGAGGGCGGAGGGGTTGCAGAACGATGCCTCGCAGGCAAATTCACATGCCGCTTTCGGGGGGCGCGAAGGTCTTGCGTTTAGGGAAACGCGACCCTAAACTGCGGTTAGCACTCGATAAAGCAGAGTGCTAACCCCCGCCAGCCGCAACAACACTTACGGAAGTTACCTTCAAGGAGGTCACAATGGCTCAGTTGATCCCGCTCGCCGACAAAATCGTGCTCCGGCCCATCGTCCAGGAAGAGGTGCTCGCCAGCGGCATCGTGATCCCGGACACCGCGAAGGAAAAGCCGCAGCAGGGCGAGGTCATAGCCGTCGGCCCCGGCCGGCGCGACGACGACGGCAAGATCATCCCCATGGAGATCGCTGTCGGTGACCGCGTGCTCTACGCCAAGTACACGGGCCAGGAAGTCAAGATCGAAAACGAGGAGCTAATCGTCCTCCGCGAAAGCGACATTCTCTGCAAGGTAAAGGTCTAACGAGCATTTCAGCACAGTTCGGCGCTTCGGCTGGTCAGGCTAGGGCCTGAAGTGCTGGCCGGCTGAACTGCTAAGGAGTCAACTAAATGGCAAAGCAGATTGTGTTTGATGAGGAGGCGAGGCGCTCTCTGAAGGCGGGCGTCGACGTGATGGCGGAGGCGCTACGCGTCACGCTTGGCCCCCGCGGCCGCCGCGTCGTCCTTGACAAGAAGTACGGGCCGCCCGCCGTAGTGGACGACGGCGTCTCCATCGCCAAGGAAATCGAGCTGAAAGACCCGTTCGAGAACATGGGCGCTCAGCTTGCCAAGGAGATTTCCTCGAAGACTAACGACGTCGCTGGCGACGGCACCACCACCGCTATGGTCCTGGGCGCGGCGATCGTCCGCGAGGGCCTGAAGAACGTGGCGGCCGGCGCCAACCCGATGATGCTCAAGCGCGGCATCGAGAAGGGCGTCGAGGCCGTCATCCGCGAATTGCGCGCCATGGCCAAGCCGGTGACCGGTAAGGACCAGATCGCCCAGGTGGCCTCGATCTCCGCCGACGACACCGAGATCGGCAACATGATCGCCGAGGTCATGGAGAAGGTCGGCAAGGACGGCGTCATCACGGTCGAGGAATCGCGCGGCATCCGCATGGAGACCGAGTTCGTGGACGGCCTCCAGCTCGACCGCGGCTACTCCTCGCCTTATTTCGTTACCAACACCGAGCGCATGGAAGCGGTGCTCGATGAGCCCTACATCCTGATAACCGACAAGCGCATCTCCTCGGTGACCGACATCCTGCCCATCCTCGAGAAAGTCCTGCAGGTGACGAAGAACTTCGTGATCATCGCCGACGACGTCGACGGCGAAGCGCTTGCCACCCTCGTCGTCAACAAGCTGCGGGGCACGATCAACGCGCTGGCCGTGAAGGCGCCGAGCTTCGGCGACCGCCGCAAGGCGATGCTCGAAGACATCGCCATCCTGACGGGCGGTACCTTCATAACCGAGGACATGGGCCGCAAGCTCGAGAACGCCCAGGTCGCCGACCTCGGCCGCGCCCGCCGCGTGGTCGCAGGCAAGGACGACACCACGATCATCGAAGGCTACGGGTCCGACGAGGCCATCCAGGCGCGCATCAAGCAGATCAAGGCCCAGATCGATGACGCCGCATCCGACTTCGACCGCGAGAAGCTGCAGGAGCGGCTGGCGAAGCTCGCGGGCGGCGTCGCCGTGCTCAAGGTCGGCGCCGCGACAGAGGTGGAGCTGAAGGAGAAGAAGCTCCGCGTCGAGGACGCGCTCTCGGCGACCCGGGCCGCTGTCGAGGAGGGCATCGTCCCCGGTGGCGGCGTGGCCCTCATACGCTGCCAGAAAGTGCTCGACCAGCTCGCCGCGACCCTGGAGGGCGACGAGCGCACCGGCGTGACCATGATGCGCAAGGTGTTCGAGGAGCCGCTGACCCAGATCGCCGACAACGCCGGCGCCGAGGGCACGGTCGTCGTCGACGCCGTGCGCAAGAACCCGGACCCTGAGTACGGCTATGACGCGATGAACGGCCAGTTCGGCAACATGATCCAGCTGGGCATCATCGACCCGGTGAAGGTGACCCGGACCGCACTGGAGAACGCCGCTTCGATCGCCACGATGATCCTGACCACGGAGTCGCTGGTGACGGACATCCCGGAGCCGCCGAGCAACGCGCCCACGCCGCCGCCGATGGACTATTAAGAGGACCGTCAGCCCTCAGCGGTTCGCGGTCAGCAAACGAGGAGGCCGGCTCTGTCCGGCCTCCCTGTTTTCCAATTCCCTTGGCACGGGCCTGCCTCTCCTGCCTCATGCCGCGCCAGTACTCCTCGATGCGGCGGTCGCCGAGCTCGCTGATCCGCCGCCGTATGTCCTGGCACCCCCTGCTGCCCGCGTCGAGCGGCCGCAGCCCGCTCGGGTCCGTGAACATGACGGGGTTGTCGTAGGCGTAGTCGTAGCCGCTGCCCACCGGGTCGAGCGAGAGGAAGCGCCCCGTCTCGCTGTCGTAATACCTCGCGCGCAGGTACTCGAGGCCGGTGGCGGCGTCGGTCTGCTCGCCGGTGTAGGTGAAGGGGTTCGCGGTGCTGCCGGTCGAGGACCTGACAGCGCCGAACACGTCGTACTCATATGCATTGAGCACCGTGCCTGAGGCGTCCACCAGCGCCATAATGCATTCTACGGTCGCCGTTGCCTAGCGGTCGCCTCTGGTCCGGTCTGTCGCGTAAACACGACATGAAGCTATGCTGGACCACATCGTCACCTCGCCGCACAGAACATGTGTCCGTTAGTAAGCCGTCAAGGCGCCCGTCTGTCAACATGCCGAAAGCGCGCCTTGGTACAAGGCCCGCAGTCATTCCTAATCCGGGAAAACCCCCGCCTCTGCGGCGAATCCTGTGTCTTCGCCTCTTTTCCGGGTGACGACGACGCGTCGACGCGTTACACGTCTCCGCCTCTCATGCACCAAACTGCCAAACAGTTTCCCGCCCCCGGACCATCCCCTGCGAAATCCGCGCCAATCTGTGGCCAACCCCTTCGCCTTCGTGGGCCAGGCCCCGCCCCCCGGACGCGCGTCCTCCGCTACAATGAGCCCGACCGCTCCGAACCCGCCACATGTTCACCCACCTTCACCTCCACACGGAGTACTCCCTCCTCGACGGCCTCACCCGTATACCCCAGCTCATGGAGCGCGTCCGCGAGATCGGCCAGGAGGCAGTCGCGCTTACCGATCACGGCGCGCTTTACGGCGCCATCGACTTCTATAAGGAGGCCAGGGCCAACGGCATCAAGCCGATCATCGGCGTCGAGGCCTACGTCGCGCCCGGCTCCCGCCTCACCCGCGAGAACGGCGACAAACAGCCCTTCCACCTGACCATGCTCGCCCGTAACAAGACGGGCTACCGCAACCTCCTCAAGCTCGTGACGAGCAGTCACCTGGAGGGCTACTACTACCGCCCGCGCATGGACCGCGAGCTCTTCCAGAAGTACAGCGAGGGCATCACGGTGCTCTCCGGCTGCCCCTCCGGCGAAATCCATCGCCTCATCCTCGAGGGCCGCATCGACGACGCGAAGGAGACCGCGCGCTGGTACCGCGAGGTCTTCGACGGCCACTACTACTTCGAGGTCCAGGAACACGACCTGCCCGAGTTCCGCCAGGCCCAACGCGTGCTGGTTGACCTCTCGCGGGACCTGGGTATCCCCCTGGTCGCCACCAACGACTCGCATTACCTCGACCGCGAAGACCACGACATGCAGGACATCCTCCTCTGCATCCAGACCAACTCCACGGTGCACGAAGAGAAGCGGATGAAGATGTCCGACCCTTCCTATTACGTGATGTCCGAAGCGGAGATGCGCGCCGCCTTCCGCCAGTTCGCCCACGGCAACGAGGCCTGCGACAACACCTGGCGCATCGCCGAGCAATGCGACCTCGAGCTGGAGTTCGGCCGCCTGCACCTGCCCGAGCCCGACCTGCCGCCGGGCGTCACGGCGCACGAACACCTCGTCGACCTCTGCTGGCAGGGCCTGCGCCGCCGCATACCTGACGCCGGCCCCGAGGCCGAGGAGCGCCTGCGCTACGAGCTCGACGTCATCGAGCACACCGGCTTCACCAACTACATCCACATCGTGCGCGAGATCGGCGGCTTCGCCCGCTCGCGCGGCATCCGCGTCGGCGTCCGCGGCAGCGCCGCCGCCAGCCTCGTGCTCTACTGCCTCGGCGTCACGGACTTCAACCCCCTGCGCGCCAACCTCGTCTTCGAACGCTTCCTCAACAAGGAGCGGCCCGAACCGCCCGACGTGGACTTCGACCTCCCCGACGACCGGCGCGAGGAGGTCCTGCAGTTCGTCGCCCAGCGCTACGGCCACGACCGCGTGGCCCAGATCATCACCTTCGGCACCATGGGCGCGAAGGCGTCGATCCGCGACGTCGGCCGCGCCCTCGGCATGGGCTACGCCGAGGTCGACCGCGTCGCGCGTCTGGTCCCGAACGCCCTGCACATGACGATCGAACGCGCGCTGCGCGAGGCGCCTGAGCTGAGGGCAGCCTACGAGCAGGACCCGCAGGTCCGGCAGCTCCTCGACAGCGCCCGCCGCCTGGAAGGCGTCGCCCGTAACGCCAGCACTCACGCCGCCGGCGTCGTCATCAGCGCCGAGCCGCTCGTCGAGCACCTGCCCCTCGCCCGTCCCGCCCGCGGCGACGCCACCGCCATGCCCACGACCCAGTTCACCATGGAGAACGTCGCCGCCATCGGCCTGATCAAGATGGACCTCCTGGGCCTGGCGAACCTCACCATCCTCGACCGCGCCGTCGAGATGATCCGTCAGCGCCACGGCGTCGAGGTCGACCTCGAGTCCCTGCCCGATGGCGACGAGAAGACGTTCGCGATGCTCTCCGCCGGCGAGACCTTCGGCGTATTCCAGCTAGAGTCCGCCGGCATGCGGCGCGCCGTGCTCGAGCTGCGGCCGACGCGCCTCGGCGACCTCGCGGCGCTCGTTGCCCTCTACCGCCCCGGGCCAATGCAGCACATCGGCACCTTCTGCCGCGCCAAGCACGGCCTCGAGCAGGTCACCTACCCGCACCCTGACCTGGCAGAGATCCTGGACGAGACCTACGGCGTCATCGTCTTCCAGGACCAGGTGCTGAAGATCGCCCAGAAGTTCGCCGGCTACTCCCTCGGCGCCGCGGACATCATGCGCAAGGCGATGGGCAAGAAGATTGCCGCCCTCATGCAGGCCGAGCACGAGCGCTTCATCCAGGGGGCCATAGCCAAGGGCTACTCGCAGGAAGACGCCCAGAAGGTCTACGACCTCATCGAGCCCTTCGCCGGCTACGCCTTCAACTCCGCCCACTCCTGGGCCTACGGCAACATCGCCTACCAGACGGCGTGGCTGAAGGCCCACTACCCGGAAGAGTACCTCTGCGCCGTGCTCATGCAGGCCGGCAGCCACCCCTCCGGCGCCCTCGAGCGCATCGCCCAGGCCTACAGCGAGTGCGTGCGCCTCGGCATCCCCGTCCTCCCGCCGGACGTGAACGCGAGCGGCGTCAACTTCACCCTCGAGGAGACTGCGGAGGGTAAGACAGGCATCCGGTTCGGCCTGGCCACGATCAAGAACGTCGGCGTTGGCGCCGCGCAGTCGATCGTCGAGTCCCGCGGCTCCGAGGGCTTCACGTCGATCGACGACTTCTGCCGCAAGCTCAACACCACGAACGTGAACAAGCGCGCGCTGGAGTCGCTGATCAAGGCAGGCGCGCTCGACAGCATTGCCGGCAGGCCTGACGCGCGCGGTTCACTCCTGCTCAGCCTCGACCGCATCATGAACATCGCCCAGAGCTCGCAGCGGCTGCGCGAGACCGGCCAGGCGACGATGTTCGACCTCTTCGGCTCCGAGGTCGCCACGCCGCTGGCCGGCATCGACCTGCAGAGCGCGCCGGTGCCGAAGCAGGAGGTGCTGGCCTGGGAGAAGGAGCTCATCGGCGTCTGGCTCTCGGAGCACCCGTACAAAGCGGCGGCTTCCGTCCTCGCCCAGCACGTATCCGCGCTCTGCAGCGAGATCACGCCGGAGATGCTCGAGGACATGCCCGCGCAGGGCCGCGAGGTCGTCGTCGCGGGCATCGTGGGTTCCCAGCGCCGGCTGGCGACGCGCGACGGCCGGCCCTTCATCGCCGCCGAGATCGAGGACCTCTCCGGCACGCTCGAGGTCACCGTCTGGCCCGACGTCTACGAGCGCACGGCCGACCTCTGGAAGCACGGCAACATCCTGCTGCTGCAGCTGCGCGTGCGGGAGCGCGGCGACCGCCTCACTGCCGGCGTCGTCGATGTCGTCCCCTACTCCGAAGGCTTCGTGCCGCCAGACTGGGCCTCGGAGTCCCGTCCGGACCTCCTTCGCATCGCCGACCGCTCCGCCAACGGCTACGCAGCGGGCAACCCCAACGGCAACGGCCACGGCTCGGACCTCGTCCGCTCAGCCGTCCTCGAAGCGGCCGCGCCTCCCGTCCCCGAAGTGATCACGGACGAAGATGGCCAGCTGCTGGAGACGAACGACGGCTCCCTGATGGCACCGCCCGAGGACCTCGACATGCCACCCGGCGCGATCCAGGCCCCGGCTGACGAAGGGCCGCGCGACGCCGCGGATGCGGCAGCGGAGGCGCCCGTGGACGGGTGGGGCGACGGCCCGCCCTCCAGCGCAGGGGCGCAGCACGCTGCGCCCGGGGAGGTGTGGGGTGGCTCCGGCGCCTCCGGCACCCGGGTGCCTGCCCCCGCGGCCGGCCGGGGCGCCCCCGGCGTCTCCGGCGTAGG
>DATLYJ010000055.1 GCA_035574915.1 Dehalococcoidia bacterium
TCGCCGCTGGGGATGTCTGCCCCGCCCCGGCCGCCATTCAGGATGCCGATTCCAGAGATACAGGCCTTTTCGTTCGCGGCGCCCACCGCACCACGGCCGGTCACCTCGTGGTGGGGGAACTTGTAGGCGTCCTTGGTCTCGGGCTTCCCCCGAGGGTCAACCCATGCGTAGAGGGCCCGCATCTTGGCCGGCGGCGCGTCGTTGGGCAGGTTAGCTTCCGTGCCGGGGCCGTCCCAGTCGCCATCGGACGTCCTGGTGTGGTGGACCCGGATCGCTCCACTCGCCATGTCGCACCTCCAGCCCTGATCCTGAGCCGCCAGTGCTCGCGGGAGACTAGGCTGACGCACGCATGACCTCTCGGTTTCGTGACAACTGGCCTCCCGATGATCGGCAAGCGGGCGGGCCGCCGGGGCGAGGCGCCGGGTGTTCGGCTAGCCTGGCCAGACCAGCCGGCCGTCTCTGTAGATAGCCCGCAGGAACTGGTCCGTGAAGACCTTGCTCACGTCCACCGCCTTCTCGATGCCCCTGTGTTCGAGCAAGATGTCATGCGCGCGCTGCCACTGTTCTCGCGTCTGCCAGCCGATGCCATTGCGCGCCGTAAGGTCGTTCTTCGCCCGCGAGAGCTCCGTCTCGAGCATGAACTTCTGGTGGGCGCGGTCCTCCTGCGGCGCGTACCTCATGACGATGTCGATCGCCTCGTCGCGGTTACGGTCGGCGTAGGCGATGCCGTAGAGGGCGGCGCGCAGGAAGCGAAGGAGCCGGTCGGGGTCCTTCGAGACCTGCTCGGCGCTCGAGGCGTAGGTGAGGCCCAGAGACTCGATGCCGTAGTCGTTGGGGTCGAAAAGGCGCGTGCGCACGCCCTGAGCGGCGAGCACGCCCGGCTCGTTCGAGAAGAACACGGGCAGGATGTCCACGCGCCCCTCGGACAGAATGCGCGGATCGAAGCCAACGCTCACCTGGTTGATCCGCGCGGGGTCGACGCCGTTGGCGCGCGTGATCGCCGGGAACTCGGCCGGGACCGACCCCTTGTAGCCGAAGGTCTTGCCCTCCCAGTCTTTCACGCTGCGGATGGGGGAGCTTTCCAGCACGGCGAAGGCGAGCTCGCTGCGCTGGCCGATGAGCGCGAGAGACACGAGGTTCAAGTCCTGGGCGTTGCGCTTCAGGACGGAGGCGCCGTTGGCGGTCGTGACGTTGACCTCGCCGGCCAGGGTGAGCTGCAGGTGCTCGCCCGACTGCGCGTGTCTGATATCGACTTCCAGGCGCTGCTCGGCGAAGAAGCCCTTCTCCTTGGCCACGTAGGCGCCAACGAAGGGCAGGTTGGCCTGCGCCTTGAAGCCGGCCATGAAGGTGGCCTTCTTGATCTCGGGCAGGCCCGTGGCGGCCGCCGCCGGCTCCTCGCTGCTGTCTCCGCAGGCGGCCAGCGCGAACGCCAGCCCCGGCATTGCTGCCAGCAAGCGGCGGCGAGATATGGCCCGGCCGACGGGATTGCGGTTCCCCCTCCTCCTGCCGGGGGAGGGGGCAAAGAGGTGTGGTGTCCGGGAAATACCGGCCCCGGTTAGACGCATGTGACCTCTCCTTTCGAGGCTGCGGGTCTAGCCGGACCGGCGATGCTCTAGCTCTGTTGACCGCTAGACGGTGTAGACTCTCTCGCCTGGTCCCTTAAGGACGATTGCCTGGGTCCCGTCTGGCTTCCAGAAGGGCCCGATGAGGTTGTCGTTCGTGCCGCTATCTAGCTCTTCGATTCCTCCTTCCCGGTCCATGAGCGCCAGCAGTCCGGCCTCGCCGGCCAGCAGCGCCCGCTCCTGCCCCGGCCACCAGGCGGCGCCAAGGACCGCGCCCCTCCCCTGCCATTCGCGACCACGCCACAGGGCGCCGTCATAGAAGAGGAGCTTGTTTGCGCCAGTCCCGTCCTGGCCGAACGCCCGATAGCCCGCTACCAGCGCCACCGAGTCCTGGCGCCAGTCGACGGCCAGGAAGTCGTCCTCATCGTCGCTGGCCAGGAGCGCCTGAAGATAGCGCCCGTCGCAGCGGTAGAGGGCGTGGGGACGCGGGTAGCCGGCCCAGCGGCTGGCATAGGCCCCGACGAGCGCGTAGGCCCCGTCCGGCCGGAAGGCTATCGCCCGCAAAGTATGCGCGCGGTCGCCCGGGACCGGGACGAGGTCACCGGAGGAGGCATCATACCGGAGCACCGTGCCAGCATTGCCCACGATCAGGGCAAAACTGCCGTCCGGATGCCAGGCGACGCGCCTCAGGTTCTCGCTCGTCGGCGCCGCCAGCTCTTCGAAGCGCTCCCCTTGCGTCCGCAATACGCTGCCCCGGTTCCCGACCAGCAGGGCCATCTTGCCGTCTGGTGACCAGGCAGCGCCGCGCAGGTTCTGCCTGGTGCCGGTCTCGAGGGAGTGGAGGCGGGAGCCGTCGAAGAGCAGGGCCGAGCCGCCGTTGGCGACGAGTATAGCGGAGCTTCCGTCCGGCCGCCACGCGACCCAGCGTGGCGTCCGGCGCGGCTGCCAGGGCAGCGGCTCCAGGGCGTGGCCGTCGAAGACGTAGGCGACCGTCATGCAGGGATTCTAACCCGGGGCCAGTGAACCATCGAACCTCGTGCTCGGAGAGCACGCTAAGGCCGCCGAGGGCCGTGGGGTTATTTCGATAGTGCAGTCCACTTCCGTGGCTCAGTCTGGGACGACGCTGAGGCAGCACCGTCGTCGCGAATGCCGCAGTCTCGACGGCTCAGCGTTGGGAACGGAGCCGCGCCATCAACTGACGGCGACAGGCGGGACGCCGAAACCCGTTACACTGAAGGGGATATGGCTGCGAAGAAGCGCGTGATCGTCGCGATGAGCGGAGGCGTTGATTCGGCCGTGGCGGCGGGGCTGCTCGTCCGCGACGGCTACGAGGTCGTCGGCATCACCATGCGGCTGTGGACGAACGAGGACCCGGAGGCCAGGCGCAACCAGAAGTCGTGCTGCGGCGTCGAGGACGTCGATGACGCGCGCGCCGCAGCGGACGTGCTCGGCATCCCTCACTATGTCATGAACCTGGAGCAGGAGTTCGGCAGAAAGGTCGTCGACTACTTCGTCGCCGAGTACCGGCGTGGGAGGACCCCGAACCCCTGCCTGGCCTGCAACGAGCACGTGAAGTTCCGGGCGCTGCTGGACCGCGCCCTGGCCATGGACGCCGACTACCTGGCGACCGGCCACTATGCCCGCATCCGCCGCGAGCGCGACATCGTAAGCCTCTTGCGGGCCATCGACGACTGCAAAGACCAGTCCTACGTGCTCTACACGCTCCGTCAGCCAGAGCTTAGGCGGCTCCTTTTCCCCGTCGGGGAGTTTCCGAAGTCGGAGACGCGGCGCCTGGCGGCGGAGTGGGGGCTGCCCGTGGCCGACAAGCCCGACAGCGCCGAGATCTGCTTCGTGCCCGGAGGCGACTACCGCGCCTTCCTTGCGGAACGGCTACCACAGGCCGCCGGCGCGATTGTCGACAGCGTCGGCGAGGTCGTGGGCCAGCACCAGGGCATCGCCGGGTTCACGGTCGGACAGCGGAAGGGCCTTGGCGCCTTCGGCACGCCCCGGTACGTGACCAACATCGACCCCGAGCGAAACCTGATCACCATCGGTGACGAGGACGACCTCTTCTGCCGTTACCTTATCGCCGAGGACATCAGCTGGGTCGAGGGCGGGCCGCCGGCGGATGAGTTCGCCGCCTCCGTAAAGGTCCGCTACAAGTCGCCGGCCGCGCCGGCGGTCGTGCGCCTCCGGGCAGGGGAAGTTGAGGTCGAGTTCGAGCGCGGCGTACGGGCGATAACGCCTGGCCAGGCCGCGGTGTTCTACGAGGGCGACAGGGTTATTGGCGGCGGCGTTATCAGCCGAGCATTCAATAGAGAACCAGTCGCGAGATCGGCCACTGCTATACTGCGCTAAAGTCAACCGCCTATTTCAGCGACCGGAGTCCTGAATGACAGTCCTGGGAATCCTCGCGGACATCCGCGATGTCGTGATCATCGTCTACGGCGCGCTCGGCATCGTGCTCGTTTCCCTGCTCAGTGTCCTGATCTTTGCCGTGTACCGCGCCTTCCGCGGCCTGCAGAACACTATCAACGAGCTCATAGACGACTCGGTGAAGCCCACTCTTACCTCGATCAGGGAGACTGCTGAGACCGTCAAGGGCACGACGGAGTTCGTTGGCCAGACGGCCGTCTCGCCGATTATCCGCACCTACGGCATGGTGGCCGGCGTGCGACGCGGCCTTGGCGTGCTCGCCGGCCTGAACCGCCGCAAGGAGGGCTAGGACATGGGGCTCCTGCGACTCCTCATCCTGGCTGGTGCCGCCGTGTCAGCTGCGGCCTTCGCGCTCCGCAAGGCCGGCCGCGCGCAGGCCCCGAGTGAGGGCGGGGCGCCGGAGTCCGAGAGCGCGCCCTCGGACCCACTCGACGCCGTCAAGCGGCGCGCCGAAGAGGCGCTGGCGGCCGCCCGCGAGGCAAAGGCCGAGAAGGAAGCAGAACTGCAGCGCCAGTTCGAAGAGGCGAAGCGCGGCGCCAGGAGATGACCGCCGGCCGGCCCCCCGCTTGGCGGCTGGGAAGCACGGGGCAAACTGCTACCGAGACGACTCGTATGGCCTACGGTGTGTGCGGCCGGCCGCAACTGACCGAGGGCCTTCAGGAGCACCGGACCCTAAGCGCTGAACACCTGACCGCTGACAGGCTGAAGAGCTGGAACTGGCGGAGAGGGTGGGATTCGAACCCACGAACCCCCTTTCGGAGGTTACGCGATTTCCAGTCGCGCCTGTTCGGCCACTCCAGCACCTCTCCGCAGACCAGTCTACCAGACCCCCGCCGGCCGATCAGGGCCCTGCAAAGTTGGCGTTAACTGACGCTATTTGACCGCGGGTTATTGACAGCATGTTTCATCGCTAATAGAGTCTCCTAGTATGACAAGTCAGATTCCGGAATGAGACGAGGTTAGTAGGAGAGGTTGGATGCCAAAGCTTCATATCAGAAAACCAGGCGAGGTTCCTCCACCTTCCAGGGCTTCGCGCGCCGTCCGTGAACAGCAGCAGAAGTTCGATGAGTTTGTCCGCGGAATAGATATGTCAGACGTCGGCGACCTGGAGCTCGAACCGGGCGAGAACCTGCGCAGCGTGAAAGTGCGTCTACGCCGCGCTTCCTCGAGGCTCGGAGTTGACCTCGATATCTGGGATGCCAACGGCCACGTCTATTTCAAGCGCGTAACTCGTCGCGGAAGACCCCGCCGGAGCAGGGCCGAGGGCTAGCGCCGGGCCTCTCCGCGCCTACTTGGCGGCCCGGCGAGGGCCGCCCCATGCGCGCGGCCGCGTCCGGCCGCATAGGCGCTTGCGTCCTTCGCAGCACCCTGGCGTCGGAAGGTCAGTCGGGGCTCAAACGCGGCCGTCGCGGCGCCAGCGCTCGCGTTCGATCGCTTCCAGGCGTTCGGAGTCAGGCAGGTCGGAGTCCGGCAGCTCTTCGTCCGGTTCCGGGATCTCCGTCCCGGACATCTCAGGCAGGATGACGCCGCGGCCCATCCCGGTGAGCGAGCCGATGCCGAATGGGCTACGGACCCTGAAGGACAGGAGCCGGATACGGAAGGAGAGCGGGTCCTGGGGCGCGTGCCGCCGGGGTGGACGCCGCCGCCTCACGATGCGTCAGCCGGGCAGCCGAATTGGAGGTCAGGCATCGGGCCTCTGGGGATGGCGGAGAGGGTGGGATTCGAACCCACGGTACGGGAGAACCCGTACAACGGTTTTCGAGACCGCCGCATTCAACCGCTCTGCCACCTCTCCGGAGGGATTATAGCAGCGGGGATCGGCCGAGGCCCGGCCGCTGGACCGGGTGGCGGCTGCCAGGACCGGTCTCTGAGCCGAGGCCGGCTACTGTGTCCGGACGGATGACTCGAGCACGCGCTCGGCCCGCACGACCAAGCGCTGGTCGTATTCGCGCGTGCGGGTGTTGAAGGTCCCTCCGCAGGTTATGAGCGTCACGCTCTGACGCTCCGTGGGCCCGACGATTTCCTGCACCGGAGCCTGGTCCGCGACGTACTGGGTGCTGCTCACGACCCGGTAGCTGTAAGTGGTCCCATCGGCGAGCACGACCTTGATCTCATCGCCGAGGTTGAGTTGGCGCAGCTTCCAAAAGACCGCGGGGCCGTAATTCCGGTAGTCGACGTGTCCGGCAAAGACCGCATTCCCTTCCCAGCCGGGGTGGGCCGAGAAGTCGTACCAGGCCACCTCCTCCGGCCCTTTGGGGTCCTGCATGACGCCCTGGGCGTCGACGCCGAGGACGACGATCGGGGCATCGACGCCGATGCGTGGGATCTGGAGGCGGACGATAGGCGCCCGGCTCGGCTCCGGGGTCGGCTGAGGCGCCGGCGTGGGCGGCAGCGGAGTGGGCTCGAGGACAGCGAAGTCCCCCTGGGCATCCGGGCCGGGGATCGTGCGCGCCTTGTCGCGGGCGCCGACACCCGCGAGCGCCGCGACAATGATCGCGATGCCGCCCACGAGCATGAGGGCGGAGAGTGCAACGGTTACCGTTCGCCGGCGGAGCATCGCTGTCTCACTGAGGTGGCCTGCTTAGTTCTCGGCATGAATCGGCCGGCACATAGCGTCCTCTCTATCTTACGCCGAACCGCCCGCGTCCATGCTCACAACCTGGAACACGAGACGGACAACGGACGTTACCCGCCATCGGAGCTCGCGACCAGGACCGCGCGCACCACGCGGCGATGGCTGTACTCGCGGGCGCGCGGGTCGAACGTGCCGTTGCAGGTGATCAGAGTCATGATGTTTGGGCCGCCGCTGAGGAGGCTCGCCCAGTTCGTGTCCGGGGGGTAGTCGCCGTACCACTGCACCACGTACTGATAGTGGCCGCCATCGCCGGTGTAGTAGTCGATCACGTCGCCTTCCACGACGTTGCGGAGTTGGGCGAACACCGCCGGACAGCAGATGTAGTCGACGTGGCCCGCTATGACGGTGTTGCCGCCGGCGGGGGGATAGCCCCCGAGTCCGGGCAGCGCGCTGAAGTCATAGAGGACTACGTCACTGCCCCCGAGCGGGTTGCCCATGGTGCCGTCAGGACCGACCACGCTGACATTTACCGGCGCGTTGATGCCCAGCCGCCTCATGACGAAGCGGTCCGCCGTGCCGTAGATGTTCGCGGAGGGACTGGATGGGGCGGTCACCACCTGCCGGGGGGAGGGCGTTGGGTCGGGGCAATTCTGGCGGTACCAGACGCGCTCGGCCTCCGACTGGTACTCCGTGCCCCTGATCGCCGCGCAGTCCGCCCGCACGACCGGTGTCGCCGATGGCGCCGGCGTGGCGGTCGGCGCTGGCGCCGTGGTCGGTGTCGCCTGCGAATCGAGGTGCACTGCCACGGACGAGGGCGACGCTGCCACGGTACGCCCATCCTTTTCGTCCAGCGCGAGCACGCCCCCGAGCACGCCGAGAAAGACGGCGAGCGGGGCGCCCAGTAGGAGGACAAGCCGGAGCCTCAAGACTCCTCGCCTCGCGGTGATCTCAGCGCGCCGCCGCTGCAGGCCATCGGTCTAGCGCAGACGGCAGCAATCAGGCTTTCCTCGCCTGGACTACGCGGCGGAGACTGTACTCGCCGCCGGAGAAGGTGCCCGTGCAGGTGATGATGGTGATGTCCGCCGCCGAGGACGCCACGATCGAGCCCCAGTCGGCGCTCGGGGAGTAGTCTCCCGCAAAGGTGACGACGTAGCGGTATACCTGGCCGGCCTGGGTGTAATACTCGATGGTGTCGCCGGGCACAAGATTGCGCATGTAGTAGAGGACGGCAATGCTCGGCGTGCCACCGGGCCCGCAGCGGCCGCAATCGACATGGCCAGCCAGCACGGCGTTTCCGGAGGCAGGCGTGCCGCCCAGGCCGGGAAGGGCGGAGAAATCGTACAGTACGACGTTGAAGTAGCCCGTAGGGTCGGGCATTACGCCGCTACTGGGAACAGCCATGCGAGAGACGGGCGCGTTGACCCCGATCTTGGGGATCACCAGCCTGTCGCCCAGGGCCACCTCAGCGGCCGTCGGCCTGCTGGCCGCGGGGGCGCCCGTACCACCGCCGCCGCTGGCTGCCGTCGTGGCGCCGCCACCGCTGCAGTTGCGGATGTACCATTCGCGCTCAGCGTCGGAGCGGTACGCGGTCCCCTGTATCTCGCTGCAGTTCGTCCTGTGCGGGACCGCTGTCGGCGCAGTAGTTGCCACAGCGGTCGGAGTCGTCTGATTCTGCTGCACGACCACCTGGACGGTGGGCGTCGCCGCGTTCTTTTCGTCGCCGCCGCCTGTTGCCAGACTGAACCCTATGGTCAGGGCGAACGCAAAGGCCGGTATGCCCACGATGAAACCCGCGCGCGGGAGCCGGAGCAGTTGGCTCAATCTATCAGAGCTGAATCGACCGCCGTTCAAGTCCGACCCCCTTTTATCGCGCAGCCTAGATGCGCACGCCGGTGACGACCTGCCGGTGAGAGTACTCGCGCGTGACCGGATTGAAGTCGCCGCCGCAGGTTATGAGAGTGATGGTCTCTTGCGCCGTAGAGGACACGATGCGCGTCCAGTCCCCGGAGGCAGCGTGGACCGACTCATTCGAGGTGACGCGGTACTTGTAGCTCCGGCCGGCTACGACCAACTCGATTTCGTCGCCGACTCGGAACTTGCCGATGTCCCAGAACACGGCCTGGCAGGGCGGCGGCACCGTGCCGTTCTTGCAGGCCACCCGTCCTGAATCGACGTGACCGGCCAAGACGACGTTGCCGAAACCCGGCACGCCGCCCAGGCCCTCGTGGTTCTTGAAGTCGTAGAAGGCCACATCGTCCGGGCCATTCGGGTTCGGCATGACCCCGTCCGGGCCGACCACCTTGTAAGTCAGCGGCGCATTGACGCCGAACTTGGCGATGATGAGCCGGTCGCCGCTGCTGGCGCCGGGCATCGGGGCGTTCGGGTCGCGGGTTGCGACCGGTGTGGGCTTGTTCAGGTCGATGGTCGCTTCAGGTGTGGCAAGCGGCGTGCTCGCCGCGAGGCCGCCACTCGCGCCGTCATCCGGGTGGTCCGGGCCCGTAACGCCAGAGCCGTTCCCCCCGGATGCCAGGGACACGAACAGCACGCCGATGGCCGCTATGACGGCGAAGCCGCCGGCGATGGGCAACGCGCCCTTGCGCCGCATGAGTTCCGAAATCCGCGCTCCTATGCCACCACTTCCTTCGGTTCCCCTCATCCCTGCAACAAACCCCTGGGTATTCTAGATGGCCCTGTTACGGGCTCCCTCCAGCATACGAACCGCCTCCTGAGCGGGCAACCTGGAGATATGTGAAGAGAGCGGCCCCGAAGGGCCGCCCTCCAGAAACCGTATGCGAAGCCTAGGCGCGGGCGCGCCGCCAGCCGAGGGCAGCAGCGCCGGCCAGGGCCATGCCGAGGAGCGTGAAGCCGGCCAGGCGCTGCCAGCCGCTCCCGGCCTCGAGGCCGCCATCACCAGTGGCCGGCGGCGTAATCCCCGTGGGCGGGACCGCCGTTGGCGGGATCGCGGTGTTAGTGGCCGTCGCCTGGGCGCAGTTGATCGTCGCGGTAGCCGAGCCCGTCACGCCGCCGGCAGAGGCCGTAATCGTGGCCGTACCGCCCTGCGTGCCCGGAGCTGTCAGCACCGCGAGCACGCCGGCGCCCTGGTCGATCGCGCTGGTCGGCGAGATCGTCCCAAGGGTCGTGGAGAGCGTTACGGTCCCGGCGGCGACCACCTGGCCGGCTGCGTTGCGCGCCACGACCGTCACGAAGGCGGAGCCGTTGCAGCTCAGCGTCGAGGGAGCAATGGAGACGGTCAGGGTGGAGACGGTCACTGTGCCGGTAGCCGTGGGCGTCGCCGTAGCAGGCGTGCCGGTGACGGTAGGCGTGGAAGTGGGCGTGCCTACGGTCACGAAGGTGTAGAGGCAGTGGACGTGTTCGTCGTCGCGGATGTTTACCTGGACGTCGCCGTCACTCCCATCCGGATCGATTATTATCGACTGATTACCCGCGGTGTCGCCATCGTCGGTAATCGTGCAGGCAATATCGCCGCTAATCGAGTACCCCGCAACGGGAACCCAGTCGATCTCGACATTGCTGTCGTCTCCGCAGTTCAAGACTCCAGATTCTTCGTCTCCCAGGTCGGCGAGGGAGCCGGTACATGCCGTGCCGGAGACCGTGTTTACCGTGAAGTCAAAGTCTCCCGAGGGAGTCTCCACTTCGATGGTGAGCTGCTCGTCGTGATCGGCGAGGGCTACCTTCACACCTGTTGGCCCGGGAACCGAGAGCGCGAGCAGCGCCCCTAATGTCGCGACGAACGCGAGGCCAAACGCTTTCCAAGATCTGAGCATACTTCTGCACCTCCGCAGGGTGTTATGGTGACCGCTGGGCGGTCTGGAGCGCCTGGGAAGCACGCCGGGCACGGATCAGCCACTTCCGTTCCCCCGGACGAGCCCGCCACTCCTCCCCGTTTGGCGCAGCCTTATCGTTGACCCCGTACTTACGAGGCCGGCCGAGCGGTCCCCGCGCGGCCAGAGGGCAGTATAGCATCACCATCCGTGTATTTCGCTACCCCCCGAGCACAAGTAGAGACCGTTGATATGAGAGCGAGCAGAAGGAGGATGCGGGGCGGGCCAGTCGCGACCAAGAATCCGCTCGAGATCGACGGCATGCTGGCAGCCGCATCTCGGGACCTCGAGGAGGCCTGGCGGCACCGCCCGCGACCCCCGTCTTCGCGCTTCCCGCTTCCTACAGGATGGGCAGGTAGCGCTTGAGCTCGAAGTCGGTGATGTGCGAGCGGTAGGCCTCCCACTCGATCCGCTTGCTCTTCAGGAGGCTCTCGAAGACATGGTCGCCTAGGCAGGTGCGCAGCAGCTCCGAGCGCTCCGCCTCCAGCAGCGCCTCGTAGAGGCTGCCCGGCATCGTGGACGCCTCCTCGTAGGCCTCCGGGGCCGTCGCCGGGTCCCGCGCCGGTGGCAGGGGGTACTCGCGCTCGATGCCCTCCAGGCCCGCCGCCAGCAGCGCCGCGAACGCTAGGTAGGGATTGCAGGCGGCGTCCGGCGCCCGGTACTCGATGCGGGCGGCGATCTCGCGGCCCGGGCGGTACTCCGGCACGCGCAGGAGGTCGCCGCTGCTGCGGCGCGCCCATGTCAACCGCACCGGCGCCTCGAACCCGGGTACCAGGCGCTTGTACGAGTTCACCCACTGGTTAGTGACCAGCGCGATCTCGCGCGCGTGGCGCAGGAGCCCGGCGATGAAGCCGCGGGCTACGGCCGAGAGATGTATGGGGTCCTGGGCGTCGAAGAAGGCGTTGCGTTCGCCGCGGAAGAGCGAGAGGTGGGTGTGCATGCCAGACCCGTTCTGGTCGCTGAGGGGCTTGGGCATGAAGGTCGCGTACACGCCGGCGGCCATCGCGACTTCCTTGACGACGAGGCGGCAGGTCATCGTACTGTCCGCCATCGTGAGGGCATCCGTGTAGCGGAGGTCGACCTCGTGCTGGGAGGGGGCGACCTCATGGTGACTGGACTCCACGCCGATGCCCATCTCTTCCAGCGTGAGCACGGTCTCGCGCCGCAGGTCACTGCCGGCGTCCAGGGGCGTTAGGTCGAAGTAGCCGCCGTGGTCGAGTAGCTCGGTGCCGGAGGCGTCCTTGAAGTAGAAGAACTCGATCTCGGGGCCGACGTAGAAGGTGAAGCCCAGGGCCGCCGCCCGGGCCAGGTTCCGCTTCAGCACCTGGCGAGGGTCACCTTCGAAGGGCGTCCCGTCTGGCAGGTGGATATCGCAGAACATGCGGGCGACCCGCCGCTCCCGCGGGCGCCAGGGCAGCACCTGGAACGTGCTGGGGTCCGGGATCGCCGTCATGTCGGTCTCGCCGGTGCGGGCGAAGCCCTCGATGGCGCCGCCGTCGAAGCCGACGCCCTCTTCGAGCGCCTCCTCGAGCTCCTCGAAGGTGATCGCGAAGCTCTTCAGCGACCCGAGGATGTCCGTGAACCACAGGCGGATGAACTTGACGTCCTGCTGGCGGCACTGCTGGAGGACGTACTCGTTGGCTGGTTGGCTTGTTGGCATTTGGAAGGCCGGCCAGAAAGCGAGCTAAGGGGTCGTGGCGACTTATCCATGATAACGGCGGCCGGCGGCCAGCAAAGCAGAGCAGGTTAAGTTTTGGTTACTTTGGCCCGCCGGCCTGCGATCGGCCGCTTGCGCTCAGGTCCTGGCCGCTGCCTCGGCGCGTTCGCGAGACATATACTGGCCCCAAATGGCACGCGTCCTCCTCGCCTACCACTCTGAAGGCAGCGCGTTTCTCGAGCGCGACCTGGGCGCTGCCGGCTTCGAGGTGGTTGCCCGGCGCATGGTCGATGCGGACGTCCTGGCCGAGGAGCACGGCGCCGACGTCATCGTCATTGAGTCGCCGGTGCGGATGGACGACCTGCGGCGGCTCGTGGAGAACCCGGCCCGCGGGCCTAAAACGCCCCTCGTCGTCCTGCTCCGGCCGGACCAGCTCGGCGGCCTCGAGCCGACCCTGCCGATCGACGACTTCGTGCTCATCCCCGTGGCCGCGGAGGAGCTGGTCCTCAGGCTGCGACGCTTGATCTGGCGCAAGACCGGGCTGGATGAAGCCTCCGTCGTCCGCTACGGGGAACTGGTGATGGACCTGGCGAACTACAAGGTCTACGTCGGGGACACACCCGTGAGCCTGACCTACAAGGAGTTCGAGTTGCTGCGGTTCCTGATGGTCAACCGCGGCAAGGTCTTCACGCGTGAGGCGCTGCTCAACCGCGTGTGGGGCTACGAGTATTACGGCGGCGCCCGCACGGTCGACGTCCACATCCGCCGCCTCCGCAGCAAGATAGAGTCCGGCTCGACCGTTTACATCGAGACCGTCCGCAACGTGGGCTACCGCTTCCCGGCGTAGTCGGCGGCGCTCAGGGCGGACGCCGGCCGCGGCGAGTCCGGAAATCGGCGTCAGGAGCCGTCCTGGCATCGTTCGCTCGTTAACCGAGGCGTAACCCCAACGAAACATCGCCGTAACAAGGCGGGCCTACGCTCCCTGCGTTGGGTCGGAGTCCTTCTGTGCCCGGAAGGACCAGTAACTATTGGAGGGGAGAAGGCATGGAGATTAGCTCAGGCGACACCGCATGGGTCCTGGTCTCATCGGCGCTGGTGATGCTGATGACGCCGGGACTGGCGCTGTTTTACGGGGGCCTCACTCGCAGCAAGAACGTGCTCGCCACGATCATGCAGAGCTTCATCATGCTCGGCCTGATCACGGTCGAGTTCGTGCTGATCGGTTACAGCCTGGCCTTCGGGCCAGACCACTGGGGGCTCATCGGCGACTTCTCGTGGTTCGGCCTCAAGGACGTTTCCATGAGCGAGCCGGGGCCGTACGCGCCGACAATCCCGCACCAGACCTACATGATCTTCCAGCTTATGTTCGCGGTGATTACCCCGGCGCTGATCACGGGCGCATTCGCCGAACGGGCGAAGTTCAGCACCTTCCTCGTGTTCATGCTCGCCTGGGCGATCCTCGTCTACAACCCGGTGGCGCACTGGGTCTGGGGACAGGGCGGCTGGCTCGGCGGCATCCCGGACCAGGACGGGCAGACAGGGTTGGGCGCGCTCGACTTCGCGGGCGGCACCGTCGTGCACATCAACGCCGGTATCGCCGCGCTGGTGGCGGCCTGGCTATACGGGAAGCGCCACGGCTTCGGCCGCGAGCCGATGGAACCGCACGACGTCACGATGGTCGTGGTGGGCGCCGCGCTCCTGTGGTTCGGCTGGTTCGGCTTCAACGCCGGCAGCGCCGTCGCGGCGAGCGCCCTGGCCTCCAACGCCTTCGTCGTCACTCACGTCGCGACCGCGACGGCGGCGCTGACCTGGATGGCGTTGAGCTGGCTCGTCTCCGGCAAGCCGAGCGTCGTCGGCGCCGCGTCCGGCGCCGTCGCCGGCCTGGTCGCCATCACCCCCGCCTCGGGCTCCGTCACGCCGATGGCGGCGCTCGCTATCGGCGCCGGCGCCGGCAGCCTCTGTTACCTGGCGGTGCGTATCCGCGCCAGGGTCGGCCTGGACGACTCGCTGGACGTCGTCGGCGTGCACGGCGTCGGCGGCACCTGGGGCGCCCTGGCCACCGGCCTCTTTGCCGTCGCCTCGGTGACGGGCGCTGCGGAGGGTCTGTTCTCCGGCGACAGCGAGCAGTTCGGCAAGCAGCTCATCGCCGTCGTCGCGACCATGGCTTACTCCGCTATCGTTACCTTCATCATCCTCAAGGTCCTGGATGCCGTGATGGGTCTGCGGGTGAGCGAAGAAGAAGAGATCATGGGGCTGGACGTCAGTCTGCACGGCGAGCGCGGTTACATCCTCGATGGCGGCCCGGGTTACTCCGGCATCCCGATCGTCGTCGCAAACGGCGGCCCCTCCTCGAGTTCGCCGCCCCAGCCCTCGCGGCCGGCAACCAGCGAGGCCACGAGCTAGGCTAGCGGCGCAGGACTGAAGGAGAGCCAGCGATGAACAAGGTGGAAGCCATAGTCAGGCCGGAGCGCCTGGAAGCCGTCAAGGACGCTCTCGCGGGCGCCGGGTTCGTGGGGCTGAACATAGTGAACGTCACCGGGCGCGGCACGCAAAAAGGCATCGTGCACGCCGGCCGCGGCGGCGAAGAGTATCGCGTCGACATGCTGCCGAAGAGCAAGATCGAGCTCGTGGTGCGCGACAGCGACACGGAAAAGGTCGTCGACATCATCTGCAAGGCGGCCAGGACCGGCTCCATCGGCGACGGCAAGATCTTCATCATCCCCGTCGCGGACGCGATCCGCGTCCGGACGGGCGAAAGGGGCGACGCCGCGCTGTAGCCGCTGACGTGCCGGATCTGCACGAAATCGGCCCCAAAGTCGCGACTTTGGGGCCGATTTTTGTCATTTTGGCCCAAATTCCTGCCATTTTCGCCGCCCAGGAAACAAGACCGTAACACGGCGGCCCTAAGCTTCATCTACCAAGGAGGAGAAACAATGCCAACACCGGAAAACGTCGCCAGGCTCATCCAAGAGAACAACATCCAGGTAATCGACCTCAAGTTCAACGACCTGCCGGGTATCTGGCAGCACTTTTCCGTGCCGGTCGCCGAACTCGAGCACGGGATCTGGGAAGACGGCGTCGGCTTCGACGGCTCCAGCATCCGCGGCTTCCAGAAGATCCAGGAATCGGACATGAACCTGTTCCTGGACGCATCGACCGCGGTTGTCGACCCCGCTTGCGAGGTGCCTACCCTCTCGATAATTTGCGACATCTTCGACCCGCTGACGAAGAAGGAGTACACCCGCGACCCGCGCTACATCGCGAAGAAGGCTGAGGCCTATCTGAAGTCGACGGGCATCGCCGACGTTAGCTACTGGGGCCCCGAGCTCGAGTTCTTCATCTTCGACGACATCCGCTTCGACTCGACCGAGAACGCGAGCTACTACTACGTCGACTCCATCGAGGGCGAGTGGAACACGGGGCGCGACGAGAAGCCAAACCTCGGTTACAAGCCTCGCTACAAGGAAGGCTACTTCCCCGTCCCGCCGCACGACTCCTACCAGGACCTGCGCAGCCAGATGATCATCGAGATGGCCAAGGTGGGCATCCCCGTCGAGAAGCAGCACCACGAGGTTGCCACCGCCGGCCAGGGTGAGATCGACTTCCGTTACGGGACCCTGGTCCAGACCGCGGACCGGGTGATGATGTACAAGTACATCGTCAAGAACGTGGCCCGGAAGGCGGGCAAGGTCGCCACGTTCATGCCCAAGCCGCTCTTCGGCGACAACGGCTCCGGCATGCACACGCACCAGAGCATCTTCAAGGACGGCCGGAACCTGATGTCCGACCCCAAGGGCTACGCGGGCATTTCCGACATCTGCAAGTGGTACATCGGCGGGCTGCTGAAGCACGCCGCGGCCATCCTGGCCTTCGCTGCCCCCACCACCAACAGCTACAAGCGCCTGGTGCCCGGCTACGAGGCGCCTGTGAACCTCGTCTACTCCGCCCGCAACCGCTCGGCCGTGTGCCGCATCCCGATGTACACGGACCACCCTAACGCCAAGCGGATCGAGTTCCGCGCCCCGGACCCGAGCTGCAACCCCTACCTCGCTTTCGCGGCTTGCCTCATGGCCGGCCTGGACGGGATCGAGAACAAGATCGACCCCGGCCCGCCGCTGGACAAGAACACTTACGAGCTCTCGGAGCGAGAGCAGCGCCGCATCCGCACCGTGCCGGGCTCGCTGAACGAGGCGCTCGACGCCCTCGAGCGCGACCACGCCTTCCTGCTCAAGGGCGGGGTGTTCACTCAGGACGTAATCGACACGTGGCTGGAGTACAAGCGCCTGGAGATCCCGAAGGTGTCCATGCGCCCCCACCCGTACGAGTTCCACCTCTACTTCGACGCCTGACGGCTTCACGCTTCGGCGTGCACCGCTTCGGGGAGACGCTCATGGGGCCGGGCGCAGTGCCCGGCCCCTTTACGTCGCCCGCCACGAAGGCGTCGTTACCGGAGTGCTCTCAAGAAGACAAAGTTGACATCTGCGTAAGTCATGGCTTACAGTGGCCTCCGGCATGGAGGACGCCCTGCGAGCCATCGCCGAGCCACGGCGGCTCGAGATCCTGCGCCTCATCGCGACGCGGGAGATGCCTTCAGGCGAGATCGCCTCGCACTTCACCGTATCGCGGCCCGCGATCTCGCAGCACCTGCAGGTCCTGAAAGCCGCCGGCCTCGTGTCGGAGCGCCGGCAGGGCACGCGGCGCCTCTACCGGGCGCGGCCAGAGGCGCTGGCGGAGCTGCGGGCCTTTCTCGACAAGTTCTGGGAGTCGAGCCTCGATCGGCTGAAACAGGCCGCGGAGGCCCAGGAGAGGAGGGCCAGCCGTGGCGGGTGAGCGGCCACAGGACGCCGTCGTCAAGGAGGTGCGGATCAGGGCTTCGCCGGAAACGGTGTTCGCCTTCTTCACCGACCCGGCGAAGATGGTCCTCTGGAAGGGTGTCGACGCGATGCTGGACCCGCGGCCCGGCGGCGCTTACAGGGTGAACGTCACGGGCCGCGATGTCGTCCTGGGCGAGTATCTGGAGGTCGTCCCATACAGCCGCGTCGTTTTCACCTGGGGCTGGGAGAACGAGACCATCCCGCTGCCGCCGGGATCCAGCACGGTTGAGGTCACGCTGACCCCGGACGGGCCCTACACGATCGTGCGGCTGCGCCATTCAGGACTCTCGCCCGAGATGGCGGAGGAACATGCGCGCGGCTGGGACCACTACCTCGCGCGGCTGCTCGAGGCCGCCGAAGGCCGCGACGCGGGGCCGGACCCTAATGTGATGGGGCAGCGTCCCGGACGCAGCGGCTGAGCCGCAAACCGCATGGCAAAGGAGGTGCCGGGCTACCAGGCAGGGATCGTATTCAGAAGGGAACTCCGCCAGCCAAGCCGCGCGCCCACCGCGCGCCGAAAGGGATGGAATGATGCCGAACCCTGTCGTGCACTTCGAGATCGTGGGGAAGGACGGGAAGAAACTGCAGGACTTCTATAGCCGCGTCTTCGACTGGCAGATCAACGCCAACAACCCCATGCAGTACGGCATCGTGGACAACGGCGGCCAGGGCATCAACGGCGGCATCGCCGCCACCGACCAGCCGAACGGCCACGCGACCTTCTACATCGAGGTCAGCGACACGGACCAGTACCTGCGCAAGATCGAGAGCCTGGGCGGCAAGACGGTGGTGCCGACAACGGTGATCCCGGACATGGTGACCTTCGCGATGTTCACGGACCCGGAGGGCAACCTGGTCGGCCTCGTGAAGGCGGAGTGATGCTATAACCGGCCGGCGAGTGGCGCCCACGGTGCTGAGGAAGCTCGCGTACCTTCGCCGGCAGGAGCGGGGAGCGCTCCTCGGGTCACCCCATCGTCCACCACTCGGACATCCTGCCTAAACGGCAGGCCGGTTGGCTTTTGCCGCTGGCGCGGGCAGCGGGCTATGATCGCGCGGGCGGGGAGATCGAGGTGTACCCTTGGCGCGCATCTCCGCCCTTGCCGCTGCCCTTCTGCTTGCCGCCCTCCTCGGCACCGCCTGCGGGCCGGCCGACAGGCTCCCGGACCCGACCCCCGCCGAGGCCCCGACGCCCACGGACGCCGGCGCCATACGCCAGCTCGACCTCCTGAAGTCTCCGCCCGTCCAGGCCCTGATCCGCCAGGTCGGCGGCGGCGACGTTGACCCGCGCGAGATCATCTATGCGGACCTCACGCAGGACGGCCGCGAGGAAGCCATAGTGCCAGTCTCGTCCGGTGGGACTCTCGGCAATCTCGGCTACGTCGTGCTCGCCCTGCGCTCGGGATCGCCGGTGGCCATCCTCACCGTGCTCCGCGACCGCAACACTGTCGGCGCGGTCTCCCTCAGGGTCGAAGACGGTCAGCTCGTCAAGACCATCGGCAAGTACGCGCCGGAAGACCCCTTCTGCTGCCCTTCCACCCTGATCCGTACCGTCTACTACTGGGACGGGTCGAACCTGCAGGTCCAGCGCGAAGAGGAGGTCAAGGTCGTTTCCACCAAGCAGTAGGGGCTCATCGTCAGGGCCCGCCCCGCGGGATCCGGGCGCCATGCTCGACCCCGGCCGTCGCGGGCAAGGCGTTGCACCGAGCCGGGCCTCGGTGGCCGGCTCGACATCGGGAGGCGCTAACCCTTGCCGGCGTCCGCCGCCGCGGCACGGGCTCAGTGTCAGCCGGGCTGCGACATCGCGACCGACGACACCCGCTAGGGACTGCTTGCTCCCCGCGGCGCGCCAGCCGCGCCGTCAGGCCGTCCAGATGGCTACGAGGCCGCCGTAGAAGTCGCGGCCACGGAAACGCAGCCGGCCATCTGGTCCGTAGATCAGGAGGTCCGCGCGGGCGCCCGGAAAGTCGCTTGGATGGGCCTCGTAGGTATAGGTGGCGACCTCCGCTTCATCGAGGCCCGCAATGTGGGCCATCAACTGCCGCCGGAGGTGGGGCGAAAGGGGTGCGCGGCCGCCGGTCTCGAGCCGCGCATCGGAAAGAGATGAAGGTCTCGTTCGCAGTCCCCGCAGCATTGCAAGACTCCCTCATCGAACGGCGCACCCGGGCGGGAGGCAGAGGCGCCTGCCGCCCGGGCGCGGTAGGAAGCTAGCGGCCACGCAGGCGCAGGCCGCGGAACCAGCCGACGTCGGTCGGCAGCACGGGGCGCTCGAACTCCATGTTGAGCATGTCCGCCAAGGCGGAGTACCAGGCCAACACGGCCGTGACGAAACCGACCCAGCCGCCGGCTTCGATGAACCCGCCGTCACCGGCGAAGTGGCCGATCGCCAGCACGACGAACATCACCGCCGCGCCGAGCGTCACCAGCATGTAGGTCCAGTGCTCGCGGATCGAAGCCAGCCACAGGATGGCCATGCTTACTGCCCAGGCAGAGAACAGCAGGCCGCGCAGGTCGCCCGTCACGGCGTCTTCATCGATGACGCCGTTCTGCATGAGCCAGAGCATGGCGCCGTACGTAAGCCAGAAGGCGCCGAAGATAGCCGCCATCGTGGCCAGGTACGTCTGGTGCCGCTGGTAGGCCCACATGGCGCCGCCGAAGCCAATCGCGCCACCAAGGAGGATGGCCAGCGGGATGATGAAGGCCTCAGCGTCCAGGTCAAAGTAGCCCGCGTTGAAAGCGCTCCAGACGAACAGGGGCAGCGCGAAGGCAGCCATGATCATCGGCCCAACCTCGGCCGTAGCGGAGCGCCGGCCCTCGATTTCCTGTGTCATCTGAGACACCTCCTTTTGAAGTCGAAAGGTAACGAAAAGGAATGCAGGAGGCCGTCTGACCTCCTGCATTCTGCCCTCGAAAATCCTTTTGACTGTCAGGGCCAGACGGCGACCACGCCGCCCGGCCGTCACATCAACTCAACCCCTGCAGAAATGCAGTGGTCTACGGTCTGCCTCGTTGCCCTGTCGTCGCCGACAGGGCCTTATCTGTCCACCTGCCATAGACACAAGCGAACGCGCTCAGCCACTGGACACCTCCGGGTGGAGGTACTCTAGGACAAATATAGAACAGCCGTTTCCGCTGTCAAGACCATAGGCACAGCGAATCCTGCCATGCCTCCAACCTATCCTGCGCCCGCGTGCGCACAGCAGTTGATAGAATACTTATCAATCTTGTTGACAGGAATGAGGGAGTTCTGTTAAAAAGCTTCTAGAAAGACCTGAGAGGTGGCGGTCATGTACGAGTACGGTTACCTGGCCGCTCCGCTCGCTTTCATTCCCTGCAAGCGGTGCGGCCGCACCAGTTTCTATGACAGGGTTGCCGATGCCTTCGTCTGCATCGGCTGCGGCAACCGCGAGGAAATTGTAGCCCGCCGGCCGGTCGAGTTTTGGCGCAAGTCCGAACGCATGCGCCGCGCCGAGCCAGTCGCGGCAGGCAACGGCACCCGCTAATAGAACTTCTCACAAGGGGGACAGGTGGCGTCTCTAAGGTTCACCGAACGCTCGCAGGAAGCACTGATCGAGGCCCAGCGCCTGGCCGAGGAGGCGCACCACTCCTCCGTCGAGGGCTTGCATCTCCTCCGTGCTCTCCTCGAGCAGGACGGCGGGATTGTGCCGTCTACTCTCCATTCCGCCGGCGTGGACCTGGCCGCCCTCCGCAGCCGCCTGGCTTCCGAGCTGGGCCGCCTGACCAGGGCCTATGGCCCAACCCAGCTCGCGATGAGCGACGAGTTGAGGCGGGCGCTGCGCCACGCCGAGGAGGAGGCCTCCCGACTGAAGGACGAGTACATCAGCACCGAGCACCTCCTGCTTGGACTCAGCGCTGCCGGCGGTCAGACCGCCTCCCTGCTCGCCGCCTTCGGCCTTAACCGCGATAGCATCCTCGCCGCCCTGGCCCGCATCCGCGGCAACCAGCGCGTCACCGATGAGAACCCGGAGGCAAAGTTCGACGCCCTGTCCAAGTACGGCCGAGACCTCACCGACCTTGCCCGCAAGGGCAAGCTCGACCCCGTCATCGGCCGCGACGAGGAGATAAGGCGCGTCATCCAGGTCCTCTCCCGGCGCACCAAGAACAACCCCGTGCTCATCGGCGAACCGGGCGTCGGCAAGACGGCGATCGTCGAGGGCATCGCCCAGCGCATCGTCCGCGGAGACGTACCGGAGGGGCTGAAGAACAAGCGCGTTTGGGCTATGGACCTCGGGTCGATGGTCGCCGGCTCGAAGTACAGGGGCGAGTTCGAGGAGCGGTTGAAGGCTGTCCTCAAGGAGATCCAGGAGGCGGAGGGCAACATCATCCTCTTCATCGACGAACTGCACACGGTCGTTGGCGCCGGCGCGGCCGAGGGCGCGATGGACGCCTCCAACATGCTCAAGCCCATGCTCGCCCGCGGCGAACTGCACTGCATCGGCGCCACCACCCTGGACGAGTACCGCAAGTACATCGAGAAAGACCCGGCCCTGGAACGGCGTTTCCAGCCCGTGCTGGTGGAGCCGCCGAGCGTCGAGGACACCATCAGTATCCTCCGCGGCCTCAAGGAGCGTTACGAAGTACACCACGGCGTGCGCATCAAGGACTCCGCCCTCGTCGCCGCCGCCGTGCTCTCCGACCGCTACATCGCCGACCGCTTCCTTCCCGACAAGGCCATCGACCTCATCGACGAAGCGGCGAGCCGCCTGCGCATGGAGATCGACAGCCTGCCCGTCGAGCTGGACGAGGTCGAGCGCCGCATCCTCCAGCTCGAAGTGGAGCGCGAAGCGCTTCGGAAGGAGACCGACGCTCCCTCACGCGAGCGCCTGGCCGCGCTGGAGCGCGAACTGGATGACCTCAAGGAGCAGCGCGCGGCCCTGCGCGCCGAGTGGGAGAGCGAGAAGCGCCAGATCGAACGCATCCGAGCCCTCAAGGAGCAGGCCGAGCGCGTGCGCCTGGAGATCGAAGCCGCGGAGCGCAGGGGCGACTTCGAAAGGGCCGCGCAGCTCAAGTATGGGGAGCTGCCAGCGCTCGAAAAGGAGCTCGCTCAGGAGGAGGCGCCTTCCAGCGGCCGCAGGCTCGTCAAGGAAGAGGTGGACGAGGAGGACGTCGCCGAAGTGACCTCCCGCTGGACGGGCATCCCGGTGTCACGCCTTCTCGAAGGCGAGGTCGAGAAGCTGATACACATGGAGGAACGCCTGCACGAACGGGTCGTCGGCCAGGACCAAGCCGTAGAGGCCGTCTCGAACGCGATCCGCCGCGCTCGCGCCGGCATCCAGGACCCGAACCGCCCTCTCGGCAGCTTCCTCTTCCTCGGCCCGACCGGCGTCGGCAAGACCGAGCTCGCTCGCGCCCTGGCCGAGTTCCTCTTCGATGACGAGCAGGCCCTGGTGCGCCTGGACATGAGCGAGTACATGGAGAAGCACACGGTCTCCCGCCTCATCGGCGCGCCGCCCGGCTATGTCGGCTACGACGAGGGTGGCCAGCTCACCGAGGCCGTCAGGCGCCGGCCCTACTCAGTGGTCCTCCTGGACGAAATTGAGAAGGCCCACCCGGATGTCTTCAACGTCTTGCTCCAGATCCTGGACGATGGCCGCCTGACCGACGGTCATGGCCGCACCGTGGACTTCAAGAACACCGTCGTGATCATGACCAGCAACCTGGGCAGCGCCTTCCTGGTGGACACGGAGGAGCCGGCCAAGGGCCGCGCGATGGTGATGGAGTTGCTCCGGCAGACCTTCCGGCCCGAGTTCCTGAACCGTATCGACGAGATCATCATCTTCGACCCGCTCGACCGCGCGAGCCTGGAGCGCATCGTCGATATCCAGGTGCGCCAGCTTTCGCAGCGGCTGAGCCAGCGCAACATCGGCATAGAGCTCTCGCCTGCCGCCCGCGCGCTCTTGATCCAGGAGGGCTACGACCCCCACTACGGCGCCCGGCCACTGAAGCGGGTCATCCAGAAGCGGCTGCTGGACCCGATTGCCCTGAAACTGCTGCAAGGCGAGTTCCGCGAAGGCGACATTATCCGCGTCGACGCCGACGCCGAGGGCTTCATGTTTACCCGGGTGCTAAAGGGTGAGCCCGTCCCGGCCTAGGAGTCTGCCACTGAAATTCGTGAAGGAGGTGTCGATATGACTTCTCTGGTTCCCTACCGCTCGCCGCTCGCCGTCGACCGCCTGGTCGAAGACCTGTTCTCCTTCCCATGGTCACTCCCCAGGCCAGCCGGTTTTCCGGTCGACGCCTGGGTCGAGGACGGCGTCTTCGTCGTCCAGGCCGCCGCTCCCGGCATCGATCCCGATGAGTTCAAGGTCGCCGTGAAGGAGGGCGTCCTCGAAATCCGGGCGGAAAGAAAGCGCGACCAGGAGTACACTCGTGGCCGCTCTCACATCAGGGAGATTGGTTATGGCCTTCTGGCAAGCACATTGCGGCTGCCATTCGCGGTCGACGCCGGCAAGGCCAACGCGGAATACAAGGATGGACTGCTCACTGTCCGTCTCCCCATGGCGGAGGCAATGAAGCCGAAAACCATCAAGGTACGCGACCACAAGGGCCTGCCGCTCGTCGGCAAACTGCTCGGGCGCTGACGCGGGCCGGACCGATCAAGAACCGCCGCCTGGGTTGGGCGGCGGTTCTTGTTCCTCTGGCCTCAAGCCGCAAGCAGGGCAATCACGAGGATGCTTCCGGCCATGAGCGCGAGCGCCAGGGTTGCCAGCAGCGGCTCCAGGTTCATCGTTCCCCTCCTGCAAGACCGTCGACTCTTTCTTATCACTTGACAATGAGTCTAGCAACTCTCTTGACAGGCTCTCAGCAGCATGCTATTTAGTGCTTCTGGACGAACCTCCAGACTCAGCGAGGAAGGGGGTGGTATCCATGGCCGAAGCTACCATCACTGTGACGGCGGCGGGGCCATATCTGGTGCGGGGAGACGTCGCCATCATCGATTCGAAGGGCAATCGGTTCGCTCACAAGGGGGACGTGGTTGCCCTTTGTCGCTGTGGCGGCTCGGCCCGCAAGCCGTTCTGCGACGGCACTCACGCCCGCATTGGCTTCTCCGACCAGGCCTCCGCCGCAGCGGCCGCCGCAATTTCCCACTGAGACAGGCGCGCCGGCCGGGCGCAGCGCCTGCCTGATCCCAGACAAGACCAAACAGGAAAGGAGGCTTCAAGATGAGCAACCTGATCCAGTTGGAACCGTTCGCTGACCTCCGCGCGACGATGGACCGGCTTTTCGAGGAGGGTTTCTCGCGGCCTTGGCGCCTCCTCTTCGCGGCCGAGGAGCAGACGGCCTTCCCGGTCCGGATGTGGGAGACCGACGAGGCAGTTGAGATTGAGGCTGCCCTGCCCGGCATCGATCCCAACGCTGTGGACATTTCCGTCGCCGGCAATGTCCTGACCATCAAGGCCGAGCACCCGGCGCCCCAGGACGAGGCGCAGCGTACCTACTACCGCCGCGAGATCGCCTACGGCCCCTGCATGCGCTCGTTCAGCCTCCCCGCGGAGGTGGACGCCGACAAGGCCCAGGCGACCTATGAGTACGGCATCCTGCACGTGACCCTGCCCAAGGCGGAGTGGGTGCGGCCGAAGCGGATCAAGGTCATCGCTGGCCCGCAGAAAGAGCCTGTCGCCGCTCTCGCCTGACGCACACTCAGCCCGGCCGGCGCCTAGAGGCCTCCCTTGTGGAGGCCTTGTTCGTTGCCTGGCTCCTTTGCCCTACCCCGCTTGACGCACAAACGTTCTGGGCTGTAACCTCTCGCCGTCCCGAACAAACGTACGGCTCTCCGCTGCCGCCGGCTCCGTGAGTCCGAAAGGCAAAACCACAAAACGAACTGAGAGGTAGTCACAGAGTGCCCTCACCCGCCCACGGCCCTCAGCCCCTCGCAGGCGCGCCCCGAGTCCTTGACCTGCACCTCGATCCCGATTTCGCCTCTGGCTTCACGCTGTGGCAACGGCTGCCCGCCAAGCCTGCCGCGTTCGCGCCCTGGCCGGCCGGCCTTAGTGCGCGCCTCGTCTCCGCCCTCACCGAGCGGGGCATCGAGAGGCCGTACACCCACCAGGCCGAGGCCATCGAGCATGTGCTCGCCGGCCGTGACGTGGTTGTCGTCACTCCGACGGCTTCAGGCAAGACGCTGTGCTACAACGCACCCGTAGTCGAAGCTCTGCTGCGCGAGCCGGAGGCGAGGGCGCTCTACCTCTTCCCCACCAAGGCCCTGGCGCACGACCAGTACGACGAGCTGCAGGCCCTTGTCCGAGCGCTGGGCGCCTCCATCAAGGCCTTCACCTACGACGGCGACACGCCAGCCGACTCCCGGCGTTCCGTGCGCGCCGCCGGGAACATCGTCATCTCCAACCCGGACATGCTGCACAGCGGCATCCTCCCTCACCATACGAAGTGGATGAAGCTCTTCGAGAACCTGCGCTTCGTGGTCATCGACGAGCTGCACCAGTACCGCGGCGTATTCGGCAGCCACGTCGCGAACGTGGTCCGCCGCCTCCACCGCGTCTGCCGCTTCTACGGCTCCAACCCGGTCTTCATTTGCTCCTCGGCCACCATCGGCAACCCAGGTGAGCTCGCCGAGCAGCTGCTGGACCGCCCCGTGCGAGTCGTCGACCGCAACGGCGCGCCGCAGGGAGAAAAGTACATCGGCGTCTACAACCCGCCGGTAGTGAACGCAGAGCTCGGCATCCGCCGCAGCGCGCTGGCCTCGACCGAGGCCATGACTGCCCGCCTCGTCCGCTCCGGCGCCCAGACCATCACCTTCGCGCCCAGTCGCATGGCCGTCGAGCGGTTGGTGCATGGCCTGCGCCAGCGCCTCAAGGCCAAGCCCGGCGCGGCGCCTCTGATCGAGGGCTACCGCGGCGGCTACCTGCCGAACGAGCGCCGGGCGATCGAGGCGGCGCTGCGTGCCGGCACCATCAGGGGCGTGGTCGCGACCACGGCCCTCGAGCTGGGTATCGACATCGGCGGCCTGGAAGCGGCCGTCCTCGCCGGCTACCCTGGCTCGCTGGCCAGCGCCTGGCAGCAGATGGGCCGCTCCGGCCGGCGCAGCGGCCGATCAGTCGCCGTCCTCGTGGCCGGCTCAAAGCCGCTGGACCAGTACGTCGCCCGCCACCCGGAGTACCTCTTCGAGACCTCGCCCGAGTCCGCCCTGATCAACCGCGACAACCTGGCGATACGCGTCGCGCACATGAAGGCCGCCGCCTTCGAGCTGCCCTTCGAGGCCGGGGAAGAATTCGGTCCGGACACCGCGGAGCTTCTCGCCCTCCTCGACGAGGGGGGCATCCTCCATCGCAACGGCGACCGCTACTACTGGATGGCGGAGTCATATCCCGCGGACGGGATCAGCCTCCGCGGCGCCGCCGTCGACAACGTCGTCATCATCGAGCAGGGCGCCTCGCCGCGCGTCATCGGGGAGGTCGATACGCCGTCCGCGCCCCTGCTCGTGCACGAAGAGGCCATCTACATGCATGGCGGCCGGCAGTACCACGTCGACCGCCTCGACTGGCAGGAGAAGAAGGCCTACGTCCGCCCTGTCGATGTCGACTACTACACCGACGCCAACCTGGCAGTCGACCTCAAGGTGCTGGAGGTGGCGGACGAGAGGCCGGCCCGCGGCTGCCGCCGCGCCCACGGAGACGTCGCCGTCACCTATCTGGCGACGATCTTCAAGAAGATCAAGCTCGAGACCCAGGAAAACGTGGGCTGGGGCAAGATCCACATCCCCCAGGAGGACATGCACACCACCTCCTACTGGCTCGCCCTGTCGCCAAACGCGACCGAAGGCATGAGCCAGCCCGCCGTCGAAGCGGGGCTCTGGGGGGTAGCGCATCTCCTGGCCGGCGTCGCGCCCCTCTTCCTGATGTGCGACCCGAAGGACCTGCAGGTGGTAGCGCAGGTGCGCTCGCCGTTCACGAGCGCCCCTACGCTCTTTATCTATGAGAGCCGGCCAGGCGGCGTCGGCTTCGCCGAGGGCCTCTTCCGCGCGCACGACGACCTGCTCCGCGCAGCCCTCGATCTGGCGGCCGAGTGCCCCTGTCCCTCGGGCTGCCCGTCCTGCGTTGGCCCGGCCGTGGACGACACGCCCCACATGAAGCTCTCGGCGCTCACCCTGCTCCGGCGGCTGGTGTCCTGATGCAGCTTCGCGACCGCCTTGCCTACGCCGGCGTCGCCCGCGGCCGTTTGCCACCGCGGCCAAAGACGGCAGTCGCCTTGCCCCGTGGCTTCAAGACCGGGCGTAACCGCCTCGGTGAGGTCCACTACCGCGACCAGTACTGGTCCCTGGACCACCGCCACGGCGAATACGAGTTAGCGGCAGCGCTCGACCTGGACCCGGTCCTCGCGGACCGCCTGGCGCCTGGCCTCCCGGGCCTGGACCTCCGCGCCGCCGCCTTTCTCGACATCGAGACCACCGGCCTCTCCGGCGGCACAGGCACCTATGCCTTTCTGGTAGGCCTCGGGACGTTCGAAGCCTTCAGCTTCCGCGTGCGCCAGTTCTTCCTCGCCGACCCCTCCGGCGAGGCGGCCATGCTCTCGGAGTTGACGGACGCGCTCGACCGTCGCGGCCTCGTCGTCACCTACAACGGCAAGAGCTTCGACCTCCCTCAGCTGGCTACCCGGTACACGCTCTCGCGCCTGCTTGGCCCTCTGCAGGGAATGTTCCACATCGACCTCCTCCACCCGGCCCGGCGCCTCTTCGGGAGGCGGCTCGAGTCCTGCCGGCTGGCGGACGTCGAGCGCGAGGTGCTCGGCCTGCGCCGGCCCGGCGACGTCCCGAGTTGGCTGATCCCCGGGCTCTATTTCGCCTTCATCCGCCGCCGTGACCTCGCCGGCCTCCACCCCGTGTTCGAGCACAACACCCTGGACGTCCTCTCCCTGCCTTCCCTCCTCGCCGCCCTCAACTCCGCCGCCGGCGCCGCCGCCGAAGGCGACGCGGCCCACCTCCTGGCACTGGGCCGCTGGGACGAGCAGCGGGGCCGCCTGCAGGAAGCGGCTTCGCTGTATCGCCGCGCCTGGCTGGCGGAATCAGACCCCCACACCGGCGGCGAGGCCGCCTGGAGGCTCGCAAGGCTGCTGCGCAGGGAGGGCGCCTGGGACGAGTGCGCGGCCGTCTGGCGTGCGGAAGAAGCCAGCGCCGCCAGTATCGTCCGCGTGGTGCGTGCCCGTGTTGAGCTTGCCAAGATGGCCGAGCATCGCGACCGCGACCTGCCGCGCGCCCTTACCCTCGCGCGGGCCGCCGCGGCGCTGCTGCAACGCCACCCTTCGGTGGCTCGCAGCCTTCCTCGCACCAATGCCTCCCTTGCGCACCGCCTAGCCCGCCTCGAGAGGCGCACAGCCAGCGCGAGTCTCGGTCGGCAAGCTCCCGGATGAGCCATCTGCTCGCTGGCTCCGCCTCCGCCAACGCCCGGGCAGGAGCCGGCCGGGGGCAGAAGGGCCTCCTTTTAGTCTCCCTCCGGCGGCTCTCCCACCACTCGCCGCCCCTCCCATGCGCGATGCAGCCTTAAGGCGGGCGGTCGCCCTGGGCGCGGCGCCGCCACCCGCCCGCGGCTAGACTGACGGCACCGGCGCGATCGCACGTCGCCGCGCGAGGCTCCTTGGGCGCACTCAGTTCCCCTGCATCGCAGCCAGACATCGCTTCCGGCGCTACCGGCTTTCTGGCCGCGGCCGAAGAGGCTGACCTTGTCTACGTCAGCGACACACAGCCTGGCATACGGCGAAAGGAAGACGCCCTCCGGCTTCGACTACGTCGGTCCCGGTGGCAGGCCGGTGCGAGACTCCGCGACGCTCGCCCGCATCAAGAGCCTCGCGGTCCCGCCTGCCTGGACAGACGTGTGGATCAGCCCGCTTTCCAGGGGCCACATCCAGGCATCCGGCCGCGACGCACGCGGGCGCAAGCAGTACCGCTACCATCCGCGCTGGCGCGAGGCCAGGGACAGGACCAAGTTCGAGCGCATGGTCGCCTTCGCGGAGGCCCTGCCCGCGATCCGCGGGCGGGCCGCCGGGGACCTGGCATCGCCCGGCCTGCCCAGGGAGAAGGTGCTCGCCGCCGTAGTGCGCCTCCTCGAAACGACGCTGATCCGGGTCGGTAACCGCGAGTACGCCAGAGAGAACAATTCCTTCGGCCTGACCACGCTCCGCAACCGCCACGTTGGCGTCAACGGCAGCACCATGCGGTTCGAGTTTCGCGGCAAGGGCGGCAGGAAGCACGAAGTGTCCGTGCGCGACCGCCGCCTGGCGAACCTCGTGCGCCGCCTCCAGGACCTCCCCGGCCAGGAGCTCTTCCAGTACATCGATGAGGACGGCCGGCGACGGCCCGTCGGCTCAGCCGACGTCAACGCCTACTTGCGCGAGACCACCGGCGAAGACTTCTCCGCCAAGGACTTCCGCACCTGGACGGCGACCGTCCTGGCAGCGCTGACCCTGTGCGAGCGCGGCCCGGCCGCAAACACGGCCGAGGCCAGGCGCAATATCACCGCGGCCGTCGAGGCCGTCGCGCGCGGCCTTGGGAATACCCCCAGCGTGTGCCGCCAGTGCTACATCCACCCCGAGGTCTTTGAGCACTACGAGCGCGGCGCTCTCGACTCCCTGCGGGAAGACTTCTCCGGTGGCGACCAGGACGGCGTGGCTGGCCTGTATCCCGAGGAAGCTGCGGTCCTCCGCCTCCTGCGAGGGGCGAAGCCCTCCGGCGCTAGGACGTCCCGGGCGCCAGCAGGCCCAGGGCGACGGCGCGGCTGATCGCCTCGGCACGCGTGGATGCGCCGAGCTTGTTGAGCAGAGACGCCACGTGGAACTTGGCTGTGTTCTCGCTAACTACCAGGGTCTCGGCGATGCGCCGGTTCGACATGCCCTTCGCCACGAGCGTCAGGACCTCGAGCTCGCGAGGGCTCAGGATGCCAGAAGCCCTCGCGGGTTGGGGTCGCCGGCCTGCGTGCGCAGAACCCTCCTCGTCGAAGAGCGCATGGGTTGCGGCAAGAAACTCCTCAATCCGGGTCATGCTTTCGGGCCCTGCGCTGGCGTCGAGCTCCGCGCCGCCGACCGCCACCGCCCTGTCGTATGCCGCCTGTTCCATGGGCGTGAGCCAGTAGCCGATGGAGTCGCGATAGCGCTTGAGGCCTCGCAGCAGGGGAAGCGCGCGCGAGCCGAACCCCCTCGCCGCGAGGTAGGTGAGAGAGAACAACACCTGGCTGCAGGTCGAGAGCGGCAGGCCGCCGGGCTTCGCCACCTCGAAGCCCTCCTGCAGCAGCGAGCGGGCTCGATCGAGATTCCCCCTCGAAAGGTGGAGGGCTGCCAGCCGGGTAAGCACATAGAGCAGGCCATGCAGGCCTCCCAATTCCCGCAAGATGGCGACACTTTCTTCGAGACGTGCAGCAGCAGCCTCCGGATCCGAGGGACCGAGCGCGACGCCCATCTGAAAGAGGGCATCCGCGCGGAGGACTTCATCGCCAAACGAAACCGCCAGATCGAGCGCCTCCTGGTTCACCGCCAGGGCGGTCTCGATGTCTCCCCGCTGCCAGGCGGCGATCCCGGCAGCCAGCTTCGCCCAGCCGAATTCGTGCAGGTCCTCCGTGCGGCGAGCGCTTCGCTCCGCCCGGGCGGCAAGATCATGTGCCGCCTCGGGATCGCCCTGGGAGAAGGCGAGCGTCGTCGCCCGCACGAGAGCCTCGGCCTTCGCAGTCGATTCACGGTCGGCGTGGGCCAGCGCGCGCGCCAAAAGCATGCGGCCCTCGCTGAGGCGACCTGTGATCCAGTAGTAGTAGCCGAGGTCCGCGGCGAACTGGAGGGCGGCCTCGTACTCGCCGTTGTCCAGGAACCACTGCGCGGCGACGCGCAGGTTGTCTATCTCCCGGTTGAGGCGCAGGACCCAGGCTGTCTGGTCATGCCGGCGGATCTCCTGAGCGGCCTCCCGCGCCAGCGCGCCGTAGTACCGGGCATGGCGCTGAAAGGCGGAGTCGCGCTCGCCCACCGCCTGCAGTTGCTCCAGGGCGTACTCCCTGACCGTCTCGAGGAGCCGGAAGCTGACTCCGTCCTCGGCCGGGGCGGGTTCGATGAGGCTCTTGTCAGCCAGAGACATCAGCCCGGCGAGGACATCCAGGCCCTCCTCACCGCCCAGGACAGCCTCGGCCGCTTCGAGGGTGAGGCTGGAGGCGAACGGCGCCAGACGGCGGAATAGCGACTGCTCCGCCGGCGTCAGCAGCTCGTAGCTCCAGCCGATCGCCTCGCTCAGGCTCTGGTGCCTGCCGGGGGCATCGCGAGCGCCTGCCACGGGCAACGGCAACCGTCGCTCGAGGCGGTCAAGCACGGTCGCAACGCCGAGCTGGGCGGCCCGCGCCGCCATCAACTCGAGGGCAAGGGGCAGGCCATCCAGCCTGACCACAAGGCGGGCCACAAGAGAGGCGTTGTCCTGCGTCAGCCTGAAGTTCGGCCGGGTGGCGCGGGCGCGCTCGGCGAAGAGCGCCACCGAAGGCGCCTTCTCCAGCTCCGCGGGATTCGTGGTGTCCAGCGCCGGCAGGGCAAGAGGCCCCACGGGCACTTGGCGCTCGAGGCTCAGTCGCAAGGGCTCACGGCTCGTCGCGACCACCTTCATGTCTGGCACGGCAGCGAGGAGCCTGCCGATCTCGCGGGCGGCCGGCAGCACGTGCTCGAAGTTGTCGAGGATGAGCAGCAGACGCCGGCCCGCGAGGAGCTCCACGAGGGCGTCCAGCGGCGAGCGCGTGTCCGTCTCCAGGGCCCCCACGAGCGACCGCACCGTCGGCAGGACGAGTGCGGCGTCGCGCAGCGGCGACAGGTCAACCAGGTAGATGCCGTCAGGAAAGGCCTCGTGCCCGTCCAGGTGCTGGGCGACTTCGACAGCGAGACGCGTCTTGCCCACCCCGCCCGGGCCGACGAAGGTGAGCAGCCGGACATCCGAGTGCAGCAGGAGGTCGTGGGCCGCCCGGAACTCGGCCTCGCGCCCGACGAGCGCCGATGGATGCGTCGCAGCGCCGGAAAGCGTCATTTCACGCGCGGTCGAGAGCGCAGGCGCACAAGCAATCCCCACCTCTGGCACTTAAGCGCCACGCTCATTCTACATATGCGAAGGTAAGGGGGACCGCTGCCGCTTCTGCGCGCCGGTGGCCGCCCGTGAGCTTGAGCTAACGCTCCTCAGGTAGGCGCAACCGGCGGAGCGCCGTTATCGTCGCCGCCTCGAGGGTGCCTCCCGGGGTGGGGCAGGTGCACGAGCGACCCTGCCCTGCGCAGGGGCAATCTCAGTAGAGGCCATAGACCCAGGAACAGGACCGCCACCAATGCCGGCACGACGACAACCGCCGCCAGGATCTCGGAGTAGGCCAGCGTGAAAACCCTGGAGGACGTTGGCGCCTGAAGCAGCCGTTCCCCGCTTCGGATGAACGACGCCACGTTTCCCACGATTACCGCGCTGATCAGGCCGTAGAAGAGGGCCCGCAGGACCGCGGCTCGCTCGTCCAGTTCCCAGACGAGGGCGATCGCGGCCATCGCGTAGATGACGCCCAGCGCGAGGAACGGCCAGGAGTCCAGCAGCAGCCGTCCTCCCGCTCGCGACACTCCGGCCTTGTCCGCCTCGTCGCCGACCGGCGTGATGGCGACCAGCGCGAGTATCACGACCTCGACGGCAATGGCGCATGCGAGCCAGAAGCGGACCACTTCCGAGCCCAGGAGCGGGTTCCCTGCCTTCATGTCATTGCCATTCTCAGTCGAGTCCCGCCCGTCTCCGGTCCGCCCTGCCTGCAAGATGCCCCGGCGCCGCACTCCGAGCCTGCCACAAGCGATCACGCCGCGCCAGTTCCGATCGAACCGAATTCCGGCCGGAGTGCTAGAGAGTCGAACCCTCCAGCACGGCGACGCCGCGCCGCAACGTCTTGAAGAGCGCTAGCCTGAGCGCACCCTCGGGCGGCAGGCCAACGGAAGTAGGCCAATCGCCGAGCTTGATTCCCGCCCCTGTCCCAACGGCTGAACGGGCCGAGCGTCCGCCCGCGTGGTCTGGGGAAGGGTGCGGGCAATCCGGGTTGACTCGCCGTGTATGATTGCGCCCATCACGCGGGCTCGCCTGTTCCGTGGCGAAAGAGTGCCCAGGAGGACAAGGTGGCTGTATCTCTCAGGCGCACTGGTACCTTCAGTTGTGAGGTGAGCTTTTCCACCCCGGTATCACCAGAGGTGGCGTTCGACTACCTGGCAGACTTCAGCAAGCATCCGGAGTGGTCGCAGGGCCTTCTCAGCATGACTCAGACCTCCGTGGGTGAACCGGGGCCCGGTACCACTTACCGTACGGAGGAGTCGGCGGCGGGGAGCAAGGACATCACAGTCAGCGAGATCACGGAGCTGCAGAGGCCTCGACGGATTGCCTGGAAGGCCCAGACTGAGAAGCAAAGCTGGCCGACGGGAGCCCGCTCGATCTGGTCGTTCGACATCGAGCAAGAAGGGACGGGCAGCCGCGTCACCCAGCGCATGGAGCTCATACCCGCGAGCCGGGCCATGGTCCGGGCGCTCTTCTTCGTGGCGGACACGTTCTTCGGCGGCACGGGCGCGACGCCCAAGTCCGTGCGAAAGAACGCGGAACGGCTGGAGCAAAGGCTTGCCTCCATGAAGTCATAGCGACTCATAGCGACGCCTCGAGTTGCCGCTTCCGGGAGGCGGAGGCGCTACAGCCGCCGACGAGTGCCGGCGACCTCGGCAGGGACCTCAGCTCGAGCCGTAGCGGGCCACGCCTTAGATTCGATTTCGCCTGGCGGGAGTGCGAGGGAGTCGAACCCTCCCAGCACGGCGACGCCGCGCCGCAACGGTCTTGAAGGTCGTTAACGTTTGATTCCTGGCGTGTGCCAAAGTCCGGGCACGGCGGGACTCGACACCGAATCAAGCCCGAAGGCGTTTGCACTACTCAGTGGCGATCCCGCAAGGATTGGGGGCGAGCAGTAACTGGCCGGCGCAGGAATAGCGCCTACCCCTCATTGGACACGACCGCGCTGGCCGGTCTTACATGATGTTGAAGCGCCGGGTGCTCATGGCCCGGCGCAGGCCGGACGCGGCCAACTCGAGCGCGGCGGAACGAGGGGTGATGCCGCGCTGGCCCGTCGCCGCGAGCACTGCCGCGACGTTGGCGCGGATCTTTTCTTCGATCGCTTCGAAGGCTGCGGTCTGGGTTGCGCCGGCGTACTCCATCGCTGCGCAGATCACGCCCCCGGCATTGGCCACGAAATCGGGCAGGCAGAGGACGCCCCGCTTGTGCAGGGACTCCTCGGCCTCGGCCGTCAGGGGGATATTGGCGCCTTCGAGCACGAGCTTCGCGCGCAGGCGGTCGGCGCTGGCGACGGTGATCACGTCAGGGCGCGCGGCGGGCAGCCAGATCTCACAATCGAGGTCCAGAAGCTCATCGCCGCTGGCCTTGCGGCCGCCGGGGAAATCGCAGACCGAGGCTCCGTACTGCTTGAAGGCGATGAGCTCTTCGACGTCGAGGCCTGATTCCTTGATGATTGCGCCTCTCGAGTCCGAAGCGCCGACAAGCACAGCGCCCCGCGATGCGAGGAAGCGCGCGGCGTGCTTGCCGACGGCGCCGAAGCCCTGAATGACGACGCGGGCGCCATCGAGGGCGAACCCGGCAGCGGGCGCGGCAACCTCGGCCGCGTGCAGGAGGCCCCAGCCGGTGGCGCCAAGCTCGTCCAGGGGGATGCCGCCGAGCGCGGCCGGCAGGCCGACAGCGCGGCCGATCTCGTCCTTGATCCACGCCATGCAGCTCTCATCGCTGCCCATGTCCGGCCCAAAGATGTAGTCCGGTTCATTGCGCAGGGCGTGGGCGAACGCTCGGAGCAAGGCCTCCTTTTGCTCCGAGGGCATCCTCGGGTCGCCCCAAATGACTGACTTGCCGCCGCCGTGGGCGAGGCCGGCGGCGGAGTTCTTGAGCGTCATCGCCCGGGCCAGGCGGAAGCACTCGCTGACGGTCACGTCGGGGGCGATCCGCAGGCCGCCGATCGACGGCCCCCGTGCGACGTTGTCGATAACCAGCAAGCCCTTCAGGCCCAGCCGGGGCTCGTGGACGAAGATGGACTTGGCGGGTCCAAGGTCGTCGGCGAGCTCGAAGATCTCAGGCACTTGTCCTCGTGTCGGGGCCGGGCACGGGCTCGTGTGTCTGGGCCGAGGGATGCGCAGGCGGCGCGCCAGCGGCCGCCTGGCGCTCCAGGTCCTCAGCGAGGCGCTCCAGGGGCCCGACGCAGGCCAACACCTCTTGCCTGAGGAAAGCAACGAGGCCGCGAATGGTGTTCAGGCTGTGGCGTATCGCCTCGAGAGTACTCTCGCGCTCGTGTGCTCTCACGGCGTCCTCAAACTCCGCGAGCCGCGTTTCGAACTCCTCCGGGACGAGCGCGAAGGAGAGGAGCTCCTGGCGAAGGCTATCAAGTGTGTCCATGGCATCCCTCGTCGAAGCGCATGGCTGCAATTTCAGCGTACGCCGGCCGGGAGGAGGCGGCGAGGGCCGAACGGCTTCCTCCGGCGGTCACGTTAACTGCGAGCAGCGCCTCAACGCTGGAAGAGGAGGCCGCTGACCGCCTGGTCGTGATGGATACGGGTGATGGCCTCGGCCAGGAGGCCGGCAACGCCGACGCGCTCGACGTTGGGGAGCGCTGGCGTCGCCTGGACGCTGTCGGTGACCACGAGGCGCTCGAGCGGCAGGGCAGCAAACCTCTCGGCGCACTCGCCGACGAAGAGGCCGTGCGTTGCCGCGACGATCATCCGGGCGGCGGCCCCGCCGGCTACGAGGGCGCGAGCGGCGGCTTCGATCGTGGCGCCGGTGCTGACCATGTCGTCGACGATCACGGGCACTCGGCCGCTGACATCGCCGATGACCGCGGTCGCCCTGACCTCAGCCGGGCCGAGCCTGGTCTTCTGCACGATGGCGACGGGGAGCTCGAGGACCTCCGCGTAGCGCTCGGCGAGCCGAATTGCCCCGAGGTCCGGAGCGACGACGACAGCCTCGGGCGGCAACAACGGCTGCAGGTGGGCAGCGAGAATCGGGACGGCCGTGAGGTGCTCCAACGGCACGGAAAGAAAGCCCTCGACGGCTGGCGAATGCAGGTCGAGTGCGACGACGCGGTCGATCCCTACCTGGCCCAGCAGGTCGCAGACGACTCGTGCTGCGATCGACTCGCGGCCGCTGGAGCGCCGGTCCTGGCGGGCGTATCCGAAGTAGGGGATGACGGCCGTCAGGCGGTCCGCGCCCGCGCGGTACGAGGCGTCAGCGAGGAGGAGTAACTCCATGAGGTGGCCGTCAACGGGCGGCGATGTGGGCTGAATGAGGTAGACGTCGCGGCCGCGCACCGAGGCGCCGAGCTGGACGTGCGCTTCGCCGTCAGGGAAGCGCGAGGTCTCGATCGGCCAGAGGACAAGGCCGAGGTCGTCGGCGATCGCCGAGGCGAGGGGGTGATTCGCGGACCCCGCGATGAGGACCAGGTCTCCTCCGGCCAACTCCTTGTGCGGTGTCATGCTCGCCCTCCGGCCTCAGATCTCTTCGCCGGCGGGCTGGCGCACCCGACCGAGGCCTGGCAGGCCCGCCTGGGGCAGGAGAAAGCGTTCGAACCAGGCGACGGTGCGCTTTCGGGCTTCTTCGAGCGCCCCAGGTTCTTCGAAAAGGTGACCCGCGCCTTCCACGATCGAGAGCTCTACGCAGCCGCTGCGGCGGGCGCCTGCAGTGGCTTCCGCGAGCAGCGGGTCCTCGGAGCCGATCAGGAGCAGAGAAGGTACATCAAGTTGGGCGAACTGCTCCGGGCGGGCCGGCGGCGCACGGAGCACCATGGCGGCCGGGCGTACCTTGCGCTTGATCACGGCCTCGATCGCGACGACGGCACCGAGACTAGAGCCGGCGATGCCGAGGCGCGCGGGATCGACCTCCGGTTGGAGTTCCGTCCAGGCGTAAACGGCACGAAGGTCATCGACATAAGCGGAGAGGCCGTCGTCCGGCGACCCGGTTGATTCGCCGTGGCCGCTGAGGTCGAAGAGGACCGAAGCGATGCCGCAGTCGACTAGCGCCTCGGCGATTACGACGTTGCGCGGCGACTCCTTGCTGCTGCCGAGGCCGTGCACGAAGATGACGGCCGGAAAGGGGCCGTTTCCGGCGGGAGTCGTAAAGCGCCCCCGGAGCCTTCCTTCGCCGCGGAAGACAGTGAAGTCGCGCGAGGGGTCAACGGCGACAGGCGCGAAGGAGCGCAGGATGCGCACTATCTCCTCGTCAGGTACCTGCTCGAACTGCTCATAGAACTGGCCTACGGCAAAGAACCGCGGCTCGACACGCAGGCAAACGACGTCGTCGGCTTCCTGACGAAGCCGTTCGATCGTGCGCGGTGGTCCTACGGGCACAGCGACTATCACGCGGGCGGCGCCGGCGGCCTTGACCGCGCGCAACGCGGCGATGACGGTCGAACCGGTGGCGACTCCATCGTCCACCACCACTACGTTGCGGCCACGCAACGCGGGCCGGCGATGCGAGTCGAACAAGGCTTCGCGGCGAGCCGCTTCGCGTTGCTGGCGTTCCTTTTCTGCGGCGATGTAGGCGTCACTAGCGCCTGACATCGCAACAGTCTCCTCGTCGAGGTAGCAGGCGCCTTCGGCAGTGATGGCGCCGATCGCGAGCTCGGGCTCGCCGGGCGCGCCGAGCTTCCGGGCGACGATCACGCCGAGCTCGGCACCGAGGGCGCGCGCTACCTCGGCCGCGACAGGAACGCCGCCCCGCGGAATGCCGAGGACGACGGGGCGTTCGAGGCGCATCGGCTTGATAAGCTCGGCGAGCCGCCGCCCCGCGTCGGTACGGTCGCGGAAGATCATCGAGTACCCCCTGAAGACCGCCCCGCCGGGGATGCCGCAGAGGCGGTTATACCGGCGGAGAGGGCTGCGCCGGCTCGCGGGCGAAGTCCAGGACTCTCGGGGACGCCACCTTCAGGTAGTCCTGCAGGGGCATCATCACCGCCTGGGTGTGCAGGCCGGCTTCGAACACGACCTCTTTGGCGTCGAGCAAGCCAGAGTCCACGTACACTGGCAGGCGCCAGGGGCCGCCGAACGGCGGCTGTGCGCCGACGTCGCAGTCCGGGAAGAGCTCGGCCATTTCCTTTTCGGTCGCGAGGCGGACGTCGCGAGCGCCAAGCGCGTCGCGGACGGCGGCGATTGAGACCACATGAGGCGCTGGGAGCACGAGCATGCCCGGCTTGCCGTCGATGTATACGACTACGGACTTACAGAACTCGTGGCCGGGGACATGAGCAGCCTGCGCCGCTTCCTGTGCCGTGTAAGCGGTGGGGTGCGCCACAAGCTCGTAGTGGGCGCCGTGTCTGTCGAAGAGGTCACGGAGCTTTTCGAGACAGGGGTTCACGGGTCTCTCCAATCTCCCCCGGGACGTGTTAGGAGACCGAGGGGTGGCTGTGGTCGTGAATATGGGCCTCGCCCAGGTGCTCGTGCTCAGCGTTTTCGTGGGGCAGGTGCGCGTGCGCGACAGCCGCGTGGTTGTGCTCGTGAGTGTGCACGGAGGTGAGGTGCTCCCACTCGCCCAGTACCCCTTCGGCGCCCTGGCGGCGGTTATGGGTCACGTGAGGGTGCTCGTGGGCGTGCACTACCGCCTCATGCGAGTGCTCCTCGAAGTGCCCCAGATGGGAGTGCTTGACGACCTCGAATTTCAGCGCTGAACGCGCCGACCTGCCGACCGCAACGGCAAGAGCGGAAAGCACTGCCAACGGTGCGATGAACGCCAACTTCTTCATGTTCCTGCCTCCAGATGGGGACTTCCTGAATCTACTCTGGTACGCGCCTGCCAGGGTTTCAAGGCCTCAATGGCCTGTTTGTGAGGTGCCCGATTCCCGCCCTTCTCATCTCGCCCGATGTCGCGCGGTCCTGGGCAGCCGGCGAGGTAATGAGTACGGACAGACCGGCGAGTAGGGCAGTTCGGCCCATCTCAAGCAGGCCGCGGCTCGGCTACGCTGGTGTCCCGCGGTTCAAGGCCAAGCCACCGCAGACACTGCCCTGAGGGATCAGCGATGCCGAAGGCTTTCTCGATAGAAAACGGACTCGATTGGGACACTGAGGTAGCCAGCTTCTGGGCCTGGTTTCAGGATGCTCGGGACGTGGTACAGGGGCGAGTCGAGGCCCACGGCCTGGTGCAAGAACTGGTAAGCAGTCAACTGGACAGGATCAAGGATCTGGCGAAACGCGAGTCTGACCCGGACAGCGCGGAGTTGACCTTTACGGTCGCCGTGGCGCTGGTTGGGTTTCACTACGCCTCAATTCAGAAGCTCCTCAGTGGCCTGCAGGAAGCCGGCGTACTCCGACCATCGCACGGATTGCCGGCCTTTGACACCATCGTTCA